>JAUYAO010000035.1 GCA_030692565.1 Nitrospira sp. | reverse complement strand
CAGCTCCTGCACGGACGGAGGGAGCAGTACCGGCTGATCGACGTCCCAGGATTTGAATGTTTTAGCCATGCCGCCTAGAAACCACAATGCCCGCTGCCTGTCCAGTCCAAAATGCACATTACTCGGACAGGCTCCTAGCCCGCCCATCTTTGTTGCCTCGGGCATCTATGCGAGCAGTCCTGATAGGCACCAGGGTGAATCCGAAGCACGCGGCTAACCAGATGACTGGGTCTTGACGTATCAGTTACCGACTCACGCGGCGTCTCAAGACCCCGCTCCACTCAGTGGCCATCAGACCCACGGTGAGGACCGCAAGCCCCATCGCGCACAACTGGACTGGGAGCGGAAGGGTTCCATGCAAGCTCAGCCCAAGCACCCACGCCAATCCCACTATGCCCAGGGAAATAAAGTGCGGCCATAGCGCGAAGGAGGCACGCGCAGGGGACGTCGTTTTGGGAGTCGTGATAAAAGGGAACTGGCGATTGACCAAGACGTCGGTAACGGCCGCCAATTGATACGGCCATTTCGCGAATTGCAGGAGGCCGGCTCGCCAATGAATCCCCTGCTCTGATTTCCTATTCAAGTAGAACCGCTGTCGATAGCGCTCCCAGACCCCCAACGTAACAACCATGAACCCGCCCCTGACCAGCGCTTCGGTGGTGGCCACAGCGGGAATGCTCCCGGATACCAGCATGAACGCCACTAGCATCATCGCAATAGGAATCACCATGCTCCTATGGACATAGTTCAATCCGTGCAAGGCGTTCAACAATGCGGAAGCCGGCGAGAGGTTCCTGGCCACGGCAGGCCCGATTCGTAGCTTCACATCGAGGACAGAACGGGTCCACCGCCGTTGCTGATTGAGGTACGCCGGCCAGTCCGCCGGAGCCAGCCCTCGGGCCAATACCTCGGGAACATAGACGCCTTCCCACTCACGATTCTGGTACAGGAGCGTCAACAGCAGATCGTCGGCATCGTGCGCCGCGAACCCGCCGCACTCGCGCAACGCGCTGAGACGGTGTGTGGCGTGGCACCCGATGATGAGCGGGAACCCTTTCCCATGACAGGCCATTTGCACGAGCGAGTAGAACTCATAGGTTTCTTCAGCCGCCCCTCTGGCGATAAAGCTCGCCTCTTGATTGCCATACACCTGCGGAGCCTGCACATATCCCACTCTTGCATCATCGAAATACCCGAGAACTTTGGCGAGATACCCACGATCGGGCACGTGATCGGGATCAAAGGCCGTCAAGATCTCGTATCGATCGAATCCGATCGCATGGAGCCAGGCATTATAGTTTCCGTGCTTGGAGGCTTTCCGAAACATGCCGACCTCGGCCTGATAGCGCGGGAACGACTTGCGGCTGAAATGATGGACGCCCAGCGCGGCGCAGACCTGCTTAACCCGCTCGTCATCTCCCTCATCCAGGACCCACGTGTCGTGAGGATAATCGAGGTTCACCAAGGCCTTCAGGGTCTGTTCCAGCAAATCCAATGGCTCAATCCCCGGCACATATGTGGTCACGACCGCAACCTTCCAGCCCGGTCTCGGCAAGACAGCTCTTGGCCGCTTCATGCTGGGAAGAATCAGCCATCGTCCGAGATGGTTGAGGAGAAGCACCGCGAGGAGCCCGGAGCAGACCGTCATGACAAAAGGATGTTCTCCCCAGGCCTGGAGTTGGAACCAGAGAAAGAGAAACGCTGCGATGGCAGCCGCTCCCGACCCCGTCAACAGCCAGTAGACGAAACGGTCTCCCGGCTGGAGAACGTGGTCGCTTACCACTCTGGTCGGGAGACTGCTTACGTCAGACCGCACCATATTCTATCTGCCTCTCTCGTTTTCACCGAACGGGCGGAGCTGATCCGCATCGGTGCTCCGCCAGGTCTGGCGCGCTCCTGCCCGAACCACGAGGCCGCGATAGGCCCCCACGCCACACACGGTACGCAGCCACAGACGGCCCAGGACCCTCCAATAGCCCCATCCCACCTGGGCCAGCTTGAACGAGGACATGCCCATATCCGGCGTGCGATTGATCCAGGAAATCGGAACCTCCTTCACCTGATAGCCCATCAGCAGAGGTTGCAACCCAGTCTCCGCATTCACCGCGAACCAGGGCTCCACAAGGCAGAGCTGCTCCACGACTTCGCGGCGAAGCAGCTTCAGATTATTGGTGAGGTCGCGGAAACGGCGGAGCAAGAGAACCTGCGCGATCAGATGAAACCCCCGGTTGGCGACGATCTTCCCGAATGGATAGTTCAGCAGGACACTATGTCGGGAGAATCGGCTCCCGACGACCACGTCATACCCTTTCACAGCCTCATCGAACAGATCCGCTATTTCCGGCAACAGATGTTGAAAATCGCAATCCATGGTGAGGACGTAGCGTCCCGTGGCCGCCCGGTAACCATCGGATAAGGCCCGGCCGACTCCGTTCGGACCTGCCCGCGAAACCAGCCGTATCCGGCCGTCGACGGCCGCCATCCGCTTGATGACCGCGGCCGTTTCATCCTTACTGTTGTCGTCGACGAGGATGATTTCCTGCAGGTAGTCGTCATAATGACGGCACAGCCCCGCCACAAGCGGCTCGACATTCATCTCTTCGTTGAAGCAGGGCACGACCACCGAGACCGATCGCCGAAGCGCCTGATGCTCGGCCAGCGACACCGCCGGTCGCTCAACCACACGGGGCGGCTTTTGAGCATGGACCAGAATCGATCCCGCGAGCGTACGAATGCCCGGCGCATTTTCCAGAATGATCGAAAGATTGCGAAAGAACCAGACAAGCCGTGGGGAGAGGGGCGCAAAGACGAAATCGTTGAAGACGGCAAAGACTCGAATAAAGCCTACTTCAGAGATAAGTTCATACAATCGTCCCCGGCTCAACAGGGAGCGAGGATCGGACCGACCACGCAGCGTGGCAAAGAGGCGTCGAAGTTTCAACACCACATTCCATGGGTTGCTTTCGTAAAACACCACCTGCCCGCCGGGCTTTAACAGCCCGTACACCTCTTGCAGCAGGGCAGCACAGTTGCGTTGGTCGAGGATATCCATCGCAACGACAAAATCGAATCGACGAGCTCCCAGCATCCCAGGGAAAGACTCGGCCCCGATCAACTCCGTCGATCCTGGCCAGTCCACCGGCTTCTCGGAGGAGGACCCGAATGTCACCGCAGTGAGGGGATTTCTACCGTGGGTCACCTGTACGAGCTGCCGCGTAAAGAGGCCCTGGCCGCATCCCAATTCAAGGATGGTTTGCCCAGGCAGGAGATGAACCAGATGCCGGAAGGACTGTGCGCGCCACCGGAGCCGATCCTCCGCGATCGGATCCCGTTTCGCAAAATACTCATCCCGTGTCTTTTCACGAATGGCGAGAGTCTGGAGAAGCGATTGGCCTGTGATTCCCACTCTTGCTCCTCCTTGACGTAAGCGAATGTCCCGTGCTGGGATCATTTCGCGCAACCCATCTTAACGCCCCCGATCACATGCGTGGCCCGGCTGTCGAGAAACATTACGAACTCAAACCCCATGAGACCGCTCGACCAGGTCGTTCATGCGCTGCTACTTCGTTGTGACCTGTTCCGTTTTTTTCATGGACATCGCTGAGATGAAGAGGGAAGAAAACATCGTCCCCCCTCCTATAATGATGAGAGTGGCGCCCAGCGATACCCATTCGGGACGCGAGAGCGGCAAAAATCCTGACTGTATCCACTCCCATACCAGGAAGGCGAGGAGCGCCATCCCGATGAGCAGGATGCCCCCGCCGAGCAAGAGCCCGGTCTCAAGGCGAAACCAGTCGTAGAACGCACCGAGTCCCTTATTGTTTCTGTCGAAGCGACGACTCCATGAATAGGTCTTGGCGTGCAGGCCCAAACTCACGACTTGAAATCCCACCACGCTGAAGATCGTGCCAAAAATTCCTGTCGCGGTCCCGAGGGGCTTCCCGTTGAACTGGATGAGACCGGCCAGGGAGACAACATGCGCGGCAACCCCAAGCGCCAGCGACAGGAGGCCCGGGAGGAAGAACACCTTGTTGGGACAATAAATCAACATCATACGGAGACTTCGCCAGCCGTCTCGAAAGGTCCGCAGCTTCGACTCCCCTTTTCGCTCAGCCAGCTGGATCGGCAACTCAGCCGTCTTCAAACCGGCCAAGCCCGCATTGATGGCCAGTTCGAGATTAAACTCCATACCGGGGCTGACCGGTTGGATCAGATCGTACGCCCGTCGACTAAAAGCGCGATAGCCGCAATAGACATCGGTGTAGGCGGTCTTGAACAACACATTCAGAATTCTCGTCAGCAAGGGATTCCCGAAGAATCGATGAAGAAAGGGAATCGTGGCATGCCCCCCTTCGAGATAGCGACTCCCGGTCACGAAATCGTGGCCCTCTTGTAGCTTATTGAGGAAGATGGGGATCATTGTAAAGTCATAGGTATCATCGGCATCGCCCATCACAAGGTACGTGCCCTTGGCGCTCGCAAACCCCTTCAAGTACGCATTCCCATATCCCCGTTCCGGCTGATGCACGACTCGGGCGCCCATGCTCTCGGCAATCGCCACAGATCGGTCCGTCGATCCATTGTCACAAACCACAATTTCGCCATCGAGCTGCGCCTTATCGAACGTGTCCCGGATTTTCTGGAGACAGGCACCGATGGCTGCCTCCTCATTGAGGCAGGGGAGTACGACGGAGACCAACGGAAGCGATTCACCCTTAGAAGTGCCGATCATGGTTGAGACTCCCAGGATACGGCCGACGAGATAGCCTTGCTCCTGACAAGGAATAACAAGTGATCATCGACCTTCGCGCGCAATTCAATCGCGACTGGTGCCGATACCAGCTCTGTGAGAAGCCAGGTGAGATTCCCGTGACGCCCACCGTTCAGATACACAAAGAACTTCGGGTGCGCCTCAAGATAGCGAGAAAAGTCTTCGATATGAAAACCAAACCACGGCCTGAGATCCAAAATCCCTCGATCGACCGTGTCATGCCCGAGATGCCGCAACGATGCTTGAGGATCTGCCAGATAAACCAGTCGGGACGACAGTTCACGGGGAGCATAGTGAGACAACATCATGAACGAATGAGCATCGGACACCACGACGGGCAAACTCGTAATCGATTCACGTCCGATCAACTCATAGACTTTCCCAAAGGACGCTTCCGTCGCACCTTGCAGGTTGCGAGCGGACAACAGGCCGAATCCCGCGCACGACAAAAGAAGAATCGCGACCCCCACAACAGCATGCCCTTGAAAGAGCCGCGCTATAGCCACGGCCACGAGCACACTGACTCCAAGCACAGCGGGCAAGGCATACCGAAACGTGAATGCCCCAGTCGTCAGCATGGTCGCCAGTACAGCGATGATCGGGAGTGCGACAAACCCTGCGGCCACCACACCTTCGTGGAGAGGGGCAAGAGAGTAACTGGCGGCAGCCTGAGGGCGCAACTTCCCTGAAAGCGAGAGGGAATAGAGCCCACTTAGAATCAAGACGGCCAGCGCCAGCAAGGGCGTCGGCATGAGCAGGGCTGAATAGGCATCCGGGAGCGACTGCAAACTCGGCCGAGCCCAAAACCCTTGGGAATAAGTTCTCGCTTGTTGAATGAGGGGCGCCAAGAACAGCAACGGGGATAACGCGCCCAGCATTGCATACCAGATCGGCCAATCTATACGACGTCGAACCGCTGAACGCACGAGCTCCCCGACTCCGAGCGGAATAAACACAAATACAGCATAGTAGTGGCTGCACACAGCGGCAGCCAGACTCGCCGCAAGCCCCGGGACGGAAAGTTTCCGGGATCGACCGGACGTTGCCTGTAGCCAGCACAGCCAGGCGAGGGAGGAAAAGGCCAACACCAATCCGTACGGCCTTGCTTCGTAGCTGTACAAATTCGCGCCCGTCACAAAGAGAAATACCATCGCGACGAATCCATACAATGCCTCAGTTTGGCGTGCAACGATGTGAAAGAGACAGAGCCCCGCCACCCACACCCCGATCACTTCCGGCAAACGCAGGGCCCATTCATTGATACCGAACAGGCCAAGCGACCAGCGAGTCAGCACGTAGAACGGGAATGGCGTCTGATCTGCCCCAGTGAGGAGCGCGGACCAGATACCGGAGAGCGTGGGTGCCTGGGCGATAAAGTACGTGAACAGTTCATCGTTCCACATGGGCTTGCGCGAGGCCAGCAGGCTTGTCGCCGTGAAATACACGAGCGAGACCGCCGCCAACAGCCACATCCTGCGCCGGTCGCACAGCCCTCGAAAAGCTTCCGCAGAGTCCTCGGCCCATTGCCAAGCTTTCACGAAAACCGGCGACGTTTCCGGCGCAATCATATCAGCCGACTTCATGACGCTCCTTTTCGCTGCGAGCGTTCTCAGGCATGAGAGGCAGCAATCCCGTCTCAGGCTGCACGATGACTGAGCCAGGACGAACGTGCTCATAAATTTCGAACGCCTGCTCATGTCGCGCTCCGGTTTCTGTCACGACGTCATCACTGTAGACGCGTTTCCAGCGATCAGGGAAACCCTCGACTACACTTTTCATAAAGCGTTTGCTATCAATGGCCAAGCCCTCGTCAAGAATCAGATAGGTGACCGGCACTGACTCCAAGAGTTGCACGGCCTTGATGGGGTCCGATTCAAACGGAGGCATCACGGTTTTGTTCCCCGTTCGAAGATAGACCCAATGGGGCATCGACACGGCAATGACGTCACTTCGCTTGGCATGCGCCATCACCCAATCAAGACCCGCATCTAACGCGCGGAAAGCATCCATATAGAAAAAGAGACGATAGGCGACTGTATTCCCTTGACGAGTGTCATAGCGCACGACTTGATGCCTCATGGCATATACCGCGCCAACTGTGATGACTTGTTGCCCAATGACTCCGGTAACAACCAAATAAACAACCGTACGGCTCACCACTTTCCATATTGCCGAACGGCCTTGCCGAAGCCAACAGAGCAGCCACATGATGGTGGTGCATAAGGACAGTGCCAGCAACGGGACGATCGGAATCAGATATCGACTAAATTGCCCTGGCCATGGTGTGAGGCACAGCATCAATAGATAACTCACCACACAAAGCGGGATGATGACGTGTCGTTGGGCGGCAAGAATGCCAGTCCCTAAAAGAACAAGCCCCCCCAGCGCAAATAATGGGATGTCAACAATCCAGGACGGCCCCAAATGCATTCCGGTTAGCCTATAGATCGTCTCCCACTCTATTTCCCACAGGCGTTTCGTTGAGCTCACGGATTCCCCTATGTATCTCGGCTCCACCATCACATTCTGGATGACCCGATTGATCCGATCCAAAACCGTTGAATACCCTAGCGCTGGATCAAAGGGGTCATTAAGCGAAACGTTTCTTGCGTAACTCACGTTGTAGAACATGTAATCGGCACGCTGATACGCATAGGCCGGATGCTCGTACTCCGTGCTGGTTTCAACTATATGAACATAGGAAAACCAAGCGACAACAGGGACTAATGACACCACGGCCCGAATGACAGCAGTCTTCCACTCCTTCTTCAAAAGGCCCTCAGCCACCCAGGTTGCAAGCAGCGCGATTCCTGCTGTGCGTGCCGCAAACGCCACAATGGCAAACGCACCCGCCAACCATTTCGAGGGCATTCGCCCTTCAGTCGGATGCACGAGCAGGAATCCGACCGTCAAGAGACCAAAAAGTACGTCTGGGAAACATAAGTCTGACAGCATGTACGTCTGGACACTCAACAGACAGATCGCACTCCCCCAAAAAGCATAATGCTTCGAGAGGTAATGCCGGAGCAGCCAATGGACTGCCATGATATACGCCGCAAATAGGACGAAGGACCAGAGTCGAAGCCAAGGGCCGACGACAAGCGGGTCGCTCGTCCCGAGGACGAGCTGATGCGCAGCAATGATCAGCGGAAGTAGCGGAGGGTACTGATTGGCCTGGATCTCGCCGGGCTCGTTGAGCAGCCGGTATCCCTTCCCCTCGGCGAGCGACGTCCCGAGCACATAGTACACGCCTCCATCCCATCGGAGATCGATCGGGCCCTGAAAGCGAGGGAGCCATAGGGCAAGGACCAGCAATCCGAGGATCGCATAGACCGGCCGCTCCTTACTCAGTTCCCGCCGCAACGGATGCCACATATTCTCCACGCTTGGCTTCACCAGAGGCCCTGGTTCACGCTACTTCTTGCGGGCATCCACCACCGCATTGTAAATCCGCCCAACCAGCCACCCGATCGCCCCTCCCGTGATGGCTCCATATAGCAATCCGACAAATGCACCTGGCCAACTCACGGAATACCCGACAAAATAGTTCGAAAGCAGCTGAAGATGCTGCCCCGCCTGAGGACCATCTTTAATGACCAGCCACGCCGTCATCGTGAAGAGCCCCGCTCCCCCGATCAGCCCGCAAACCAACGCCAGCGCATCCGCCTTGATCTGCGCGAGAGTATGGCTCACTTCTTCTGTCTGCTTCACGTGCGGTTTCATCACAGCCACCGCCTTTCTTCTGAAATGGATTACATCTTGTCGAGAAGATGGCGCCGGTCATCCCGCTCTGCGCGCCACCGAACGAATTTTGCGTAGCCCGTAAGCGTCCAATTTCTGAGTCCGGCCGCAAGTGCCCCCACTACAAACCCCAACAGCCCTGCTTCGACTAACCCGATCACCGCGCCTGCCCACGTGACTTCAAACCCGAACAGGTAGTTCCCGAGCAACGACAAGTTTGGACCAGGCGCAGCCCCGCCTCTCAGTAACAAGACGGCCGAGGCCATGAATATCCCGAAACTGCTCACCACGCCGACGGCTATCCCCAAGGCGAGCGGATCTATGTTCGCAAACGCGACTTCGATCACGACGTCTTCAGCTTCCCCTACCGCCTCATCGACCGAGACGGAGACTCGCGTCGGCACCAGCCGATCTCCGGCATTTGGCTGAGTCGCTCGTTCTTCTTCGTGATATTCCTTTTCTGTGTTGACTGCCCAGACATCGCGCTTGCCACCGAGAATGTTCCCGGCCGCATACACACCGGTCAGCATGGAGTGGTCTTGATTGTTATAGCGATGCAATCCGTTTCGCCCGATGGTCTGCAGATTCGAGAAGGTCTCCAGATAGCGACGGATCGTGGCGACACTGTCTTGATACGTCTGGTCGTAGACCGGATAGGCCTTCTCCATCCGCACGACCGTCCCGTCTTTGACTTCCCGCGGATCGATGAGGCCGATTTGCGCGCATTCGCGAATGCCCAGTTCAATGAGGCGCTCATCCGACCACGTCCACATATCATCCGTATCCCACAAGAAATATTCCAATCCCAGTGAGGTCCGTGAGGCGTCCGGTACCATATAGGGACTCCAGTTTTTGTAATTCTGAATCCGCCCGAGCTTGACCTCCGGCGAATGCACGTAGAGCCAATTGTCGGGGAAGACGGACTCGCGATCGATGACCAGTACTACCGTCAGGTAATCCCGGTAACGGAGAGCTTGTGCGGCTTTGAGCACATCCTCCGGCGGCAAAGGATCCAGGGCCTGCACCAGTTCCCGTAGCGGCATGGTCGACACGAAGTGCCGACCATCATACTCCAGCGACTCACCGGCCGCGCCTTGCCCCTGAACACAGTCAACCACACCGTGACGATGCCTGACACGTTCCACTTTCACGCCTTGGATCGTCTGAGAGCCCTGACTTTCGATCAAACCGCGGCACCGTTCCCACATCAACCCCGGACCAAAGCGGGGATAGTGAAATTGCTCGATCAGAGAGGTCAATGTCGACCCGTCCATGCCCTGTTTGGCTCCGAACAGCGCATTCCGCACGGCTTGTTTCAGAGAGAGGTTCTTGATGCGTTGCGCCGCCCAGTCCGCTGAGATCTCGTGGCACGGAATTCCCCAGACCTTCTCTGTGTAGGTCTTGAAGAAAATGCTGTACAGCCGATACCCGAATCGGTTGGACACCCACTGCTCGAATGTTTTCTCATCCTGGATGTGGAAGAACTTGGCCTTGATGTAGCTGAGGCCGATCAGAAACGATTCCAACGGGCCGAGACCGGCCAGCGCATTCAGCGGTTTGAGAGGGTAGTCAAAGAAGTGTTGATTGTAATAGATGCGGGAGATGCGCGGACGCAGCAAGAACTCCTCTCCGAGAATTTCGTGCCACAGTTCATTGATAAGGGGGACTTTGGAGAAGAATCGATGTCCGCCGATATCAAACCGATACCCGCGATAGTTGACGGTTTTCGAGATTCCCCCGACCTGATCGCTCGCCTCGAGCACGGTAGACGTCATGCCCCGCTTGCCCAACTCGTAGGCGGCCGTGAGCCCTGCCGGCCCTGCCCCGATGATAATAGAAGACTCTTGGCTCATTCGCGTTTCTCCACTCGTGATCTTGCGCGTCGTGCGTCTTGCGTGACCAGGGAAGCAGGCCCCCTAAGCTCCCCTTCACCCTTTGCGAAATAACACACCGTCCCGACGGCGAAGGCGACTCCGCTATACAGAAAATACAACCAGTGCCACGGGACGGTTTGCGCAGCGAATCGGAGCCCTCGCTTCTCCAGGAAAAACCGGTAGAGCCGGGCATTGAGGGAAAAGAGCATCACCCCCATCATGGCAGCCCCGACCAAGAAAAGCGGCTGCCAGGGAGACAGCATGAGTGCGCCGAGAAGTCCAGCTGCCAACATCACGCTCACGCGCCCGGAGATGCCGATATTCAAATCGTTCACAAAGCCTTGATGCCGGTGAATCAGCTGTGTCCATGGCACGGCCCGCTGAAAAAAGTCAGCCTGGAGCATCGACCCGATCGTCCAGCGTTTCCAATGTTTGACCTGAATGGATTTACAGAGCCGAATCCTGTGACCGGCTCGTGTGAGGCGGTAGCCCAATTCAATATCTTCGATGGAGGGCTTGCGATACGTTTCATCGAATCCGCCCATCGCGAGAAAGACCTCCCGCCGGATCGCCCCGCAGGCGCCCCAAAACGTTGAGGCCTCCTCCCGGCCATTCTGATGGACGTAATGGTGCAGGAGATTCCTGTACTGTGAAAGAAAATTCGCTTCCCCCGGTTGATCGTCATAGGACCCGATCATGGCAGCTATCTCAGGATGCCGAGCAAAGATGTCCCTTACCTGCTCAATCGCCTTCTCAGGCACGGTTACGTCTGCATCGATGAAGAAGAGCAGATCCGAGGTTGCCTTCGATGCGCCGAGATTCCTGGCGCGACCGGGCCCTCCCGGTTGGGGAAAGCGATACAGGGTCACGCCGGCCGCCTCTGCGTACTGCGAGGACCCGTCGGTATCCCCATCGCCGATTACGATGAGTTCATCCGGCGGAGGCACCGTCTGCCTGATCGATTTCAAGCTCGCATGAAATCGCTCGCCCCCGTTGTAGACAGGCACGATGACCGCAACGGTTAAAGGCGAAGCTGATACTCTGGCATTCATTATCCTGGTGGCCCCTTTGGCTCAGCGCGCAGAGATACATGCGCAGTGACACACTGCGGGGTTTTGCCCCTCCGCCGGTCAGGAGCCCCGTTAAGAAGTTAGCTCGAAGGGTAGAGGAAGAAGGCCCAGACAACAAGCCCACCTTTGGTACTGAAGAAACCGGCTCCCAGGGAGGGCCCTTACCCCGCTTCACAGCCTGAGAAGCGGGAATACAATTGGTTACTTTCCGCCCTCACGTCAATTCCCTCGCGAAGCTTCCTTGGAAGAACCTTTCTGAGCAACGCCTGCTTGCTTGCCCATCAGCGAGAGACACAGCAGCCCGATCCCGATCCACACCAACTCGCGGAATCGTCGCAGCAGTGCAAAGGTAATCCCTGTGACATCGGAATAGCCGAAGGCTTGGAGCAACAGCAGATTGCCGCCATCCTGCGCACCCAGGCTGCCGGGAATGAAGAACGTCCCGCCTTTGATGAAACCGGAGAGGGCTCCGATCGAGATTGCCGACCATACATCGGCGGGGCCTCCGAGGAAGTAGATGATGACGAACACTTCCAGCGCCTCAGCCAACCACCCCAGGAAGTACAAACCAGTGGACGCATAGAACGCCGCCTGGTGCCGGGTATAGAAATTCAGAATCGTCTGATCAAGCGCCCGCAGCTTGTCTTCCCGTGCTTCAAGAAAGCCGATCCGCACACCGAACTTCCGCAGCGTCTCCAGGATCCAGGTAAAGAGGCCGCGCCGTTGCACGAACACAAACGCCATGGTTCCGAAGGCCAACAGCCCGATGCTCAGCAACCCTGCCGCCACGATTTGCCCCGACGAACCCTGCGCGCCCAATATCCAGAAGCCCAACGCAATTCCTAAGAGAATGAACAACACCTGAGCGATGGTCATGGTCGTCTTGGCAATGACGACGGAGGCCAACCCTTCCACTATCGGCACGCCGGACTTCTGCAGCAAGTACGCTTTGAGCGGCTCGCCGCCGACATAGGCTGTCGGCGTCGTCATGTTCACCACTTCACCGGCCGTGCGAACGGCAAAAACCCGCAGAAACGAGACCGGCCGGCCGGCCTGACCAAGCGTGACCTTCCACCCATAGGCATCGACGGCATACATGACGAGGGAGGGAATGAGGATCACGCACAACGCCACCGGCCCGAGCCTGGTCGCGGCGTCATAGATATTCCCGGGACCGATGTGCCAGACGATGAGACTGAGCGTGAGGAACCCGACGAGCAGGAGGATGACTCTCAGCACGTGGATCGAGTCCTATCTTCGGGATGCTCAAAACTGTCGACGGTTCTCACCCACCCCTCCCTCGGCGCGCCGAGGCGCGCCTTCTCCGCGTCCGAGGCCGCAGGATACGCAGCCCCCGAAGAGGTACATACCAAGCTTCGCTTGAGCCGCTCGCTTCGATCATATGCGAGCGGAGAGTTACTTTGCCTCAAGTAGCCTCCTACGTACAGTGAGGGGAATGAGCAACCGAGAACGAAGCTGGGGGCAGTTTTCAGCATCCCGCTACGCACGAGATCTTGCTGACGGACGAATCACCCACAGCATCAGCGCAGTGAACACCAGGGAACCGGCTGAGGCCATCCAGAGAAACCAATCCAGCTTGCCCAACAATGCCGCGATCAGGACGATCACCGAAAAATCACGGCTGGCGACATTCTTCAGCATGAACTCGGACCAGGCCGCATGGACCGGCGCCTTCCACCCGCTCGCCGCTTTGATCTTCTGGGCCCGAGTCACCAACACAAAGGACGAGGCGTTCCCGAGCACGGCAGCCGCACCCAACGCGAGCGGAATCCAGGCCTCGGCCTGCCCGGCAGTCTGTTGGTACGCCCCCACGGCAATCCCGGCGAAGATGGCCATATGCACGACGTTGTCCATCGCGATATCAAGCCAGGCGCCGAACGCAGACTCAGTAAACGTGAGACGGGCCACTTCACCATCGCAACAATCGATCACCGCCGCAAATTGAAACAGCAACGCCGCCACGACGGCCGCCTGATAGGTCCCGATTCCGAATCCCACGGCAGCCAGGATCCCCACGATTGTGGCCACCATGGTAATGGCATTAGGCGAGGCTCCCACCGCCAGAAAGAACCGAGTGAACCAGCGGGATACCTTGCGATTGAAGTAGCGATCGACGAATCCCTCGAACTCGCCCTTGAGCGAGGAGAACAGCTTCCGTTCAGCCGCCGGGACCTCGGCCTGCGTCCGCACATCCTGGTACCACTGGGAGGGATGCCCGTCCGTTCGCAGAACCCTCACCCGTCCATCAATCGCCGCCCGTTCAAGCCATCGCCTGATCGGCAGGGCGCCGGGAGGTGTTTGGGTATCCTGCGCCGCGGCCATCAGGCTGGCCGGCAGGACCAGCAAATCCGCCGCAACCAGCGGCGCATCTTCGGCCCGGGACGATCCGAGGGCGAGAAGCCGCTCGGCCTGCACTTTGACCGAAACCCGTCGATCTCCCGCTGCCCGCTGCGCAACCGGGTGCGCGACCAGAATCGCCTGTCCCTCCTGCACCTCGCGGCGCAGACTTTCGATCAAGGCCCGCGAGAACATCCCTCGCGCGCTCGCGACGAGACAGAACCCGGTGACTTCCGCCGCCATCGCCTCCCAGGTGCGCGGATCGTCGAGCGGAAACTCCCTGATCGGCATCCACCGCACAGGAATCGTCACGCGCGGCCCCCGGCCTAACGCCTGCTTGAGCTGGTCTTCTTCCGGACCGGCGAGCACGATCAATTGCCGAATGCCGGCCCGTTGCAGCGTGAGCACAGCGCGCTGAAACAGCCCAATCCCCACAACCTGCGTCAGAGGGCCGGCACTGCCCGGTACACGATCAGGGGATTCGCCGAAGACACTGACGGAAGGCAAGAGAATGGCGGTCGCCAGTCCCTGAACTTCCGCGCGATGCTGGATGAGACTTTCACTCATATCTGAACCCCGTCAACGGTCAATCGTCACTCGTCAACCGATACACACGCCATTCTGAACTTCACTGCGATTGACGCATGACGAATGACGTCTGTCCGTCACAGCCTCGGCAGGATCTCGCGCTCGGCTTTCGTCACATCGTCGGGGAAATCGATCTCGGTCCACGGCAGGCCGCCGATCTTTTCATGGCCAACCTTCACGTCGCGGAAAAAGCCGATCAGCGCGTCTTCATACTCCATCTGCCAGGCTTCCCGATCGACAAATCTCCGGAGCGACGCGACGAGATGCGGCGAATCGGCATGCCGCACCTTGAGAAACCCCACGCCTTCACCGGCATACTCATACCGCGGCGGCATGGTTTTCGTCAGCGCGATCACCCGCCCGCCTTCGACCACGACCATACATTCTTCGCCGGTCTGTTTCACCGATTCATCCATCAGCAACGCATTCTCGTAAAGCGAACTCACCAGCCGCTGTAAAATTTCCCGATGAAAGAGCACATCCGCATCCATAACAATCGTGTCGTCGGTGAACGCAGTCCTGGCGATCCACAAAGACGAGATGCTGCCCCGATGGAACTGCTCGTTCACCAAAAAATTGACCCGGACGCCGCAGGCATCGGATTCGACGGCGGCGCGGATCATTTCCTGCTTGTAGCCGACGACAATGTCGGCTTGACGAACCCCCACACTCGACAAGAGCGTCAGATACCGGTGCAGCAGAGTCTGCTCGCCGATCTTGATGAGGCACTTCGGGTGATGCTGCGTGACGGGCCACAGCCGCTTGCCGACTCCTGCGGCCAGAATGATCGCCTTCATGCCGGTTTACAGGCCTGTTCGAAGGCGTCGAGAAATCCGGTCAACTGCGCCTCGGTCAGTGCGCCCATGTTGGCCACACGGAAAATCTTGTGTTCCAATTGTCCCTGCCCCGCATAGATGACATAGCCCTGCGCCTTGAGGCGATCGTGCAACTGGTCATAGGTCACGCCGTCGGGGAGCGAGTAAGCGGTAATGGTGTTCGACTGGCGCTCAGGCGTCAGCATCGGCTTGACCCCCAGCTTCGCCATGCGCGCGCGGATCAGAGTCGACGCCTTCTTGTAGCGCAGAATCCGGTTCGCCACGCCCTCTTCCAGCAACTCGCTCAGCGCTTCGTCAAAACCATAATACACCTGCACCGCCGGCGTGAAGGGAATCGTGCCGCGGCCTTGATCGTCGACATAATGTGTGAGGTGGAGATACCACGACCGTTTCGGATACTGGCGCATCCGCTCAAGAAACCCCTTGCGTACCAGGACGAACGACACGCCGGGAAAGCCCTGAATGCATTTGCCGGCCGTGCCAGCCACCATATAAATGTGCGACCCGGCGATATCGATGGTTTCTCCGCCCAGCCCGCTGACGGCATCGAGGATGAAGGCGCGGTTCTGACTGTCGACCACGTCGGCAATCTCTTTCACCGGATTGATCAGACCGGTGGTGGTTTCATGATGGACCATCGCCACCGCATGGACTTCAGGATGCTGCCGAAGGGCCAGCCGGAGACGCTCAGGATCCGGCCTGGCGGTCCAATCGTACTTAAGCTCAGACACACCCAACCGGTGCAAGCCGACCATCTGAGACAAGCGCTCGCCGTACACACCGTTATTCAGCACCAGCACCCGCTTGCCGTGGGGGATGGCGGACATCAGCGCGGACTCGACCGCCGCGGTGCCTGAGCCGGTGATGAGCACGGCGGCATACTCGGATTCCGCGCCGGGCACAAAAGCCTTCAGCAGTTTGCCTTGAATCCGGAGCAGCAACTCGGTGAACTCGGATTCACGATGGCAGATATCCGGCCGCAACAACGCCTGCCGCACCCGCTCGGACACATTGACCGGACCTGGATTGAGGAGAATCATTGTGTGAAGCCTTGTACTGCGCGACGCGGGAGGCGTAACACGCACGTCCGGAAATGTCTGACCCTATCACCTGTCACTCATTACCTACTTACTCAATGGCTTTCATAAACCGCTTCGTGATGTCCGGCGGCTCATGGAGCACCCGTCCGGCATCTTCGGCAAACTCATTGACCTTGATCAGCAACATGCTCGGCCCGTCCTTCTTCAGCATATCTTTGAATTCATAGACGAGATCTTCGCGGTCGAGCACGCGCTCCACATTCATATAGCCGGCCGCTTTGGCCACCTTCTCCAGCGGCACCACGTTCGAAATCGTCGGCTGGTTGCCGGTGGTGCCATACACTTCGTTGTCGAACACCACATGAATGAAATTCTTCGGCTTCAACGCGCCGACCGTGGCGAGGGTCCCCATCCCCATCAGCACGTTGCCGTCGCCGTCGAAAGTGATGACTTGTTTGTTCGGCTTGGCCAACGCCACACCCAGTGCGATCGCCGGGGCATTTCCCATCGACCCGATCATATAGAAATGAGTCGGACGGTCGGCGATCTTGTGCGCTTCGCGTGACGGGAAGCCGTTGCAGATGATCACGGGCTGGTCGGTCAGCAATTCGAGAAGCGCGGCCAACGCCTGCGCCCGGCTGATCAGGGTTCCTTCTTCAGGTCTCATGGATGCAACCCTTTCACGACACCCTTGGTAATCACCAGCGCAACGGGAATGCGTTGCTTCATAAAGGTCTCGGCCACCCACTTGAAATCTTCGACGGCGGTTTTCTCGGTCAGCGTCCGGTGCGGAATCTTCATGGTGTCGAGAAACTGCGGCATCACCTCGCCCATCACCAGATGCTCCGGAGCATCCTTGCCCCCTTGGCCGCGCCAGGACACGATCAGAATGCAGGGCTGCCGGTAAATCATGTTCAACGAGATGAGCGTATTGAGAGAGGTGCCGAGCCCGGAATTCTGCATCAACACAGCAGGGATCTTCCCCGCCATATAGGCGCCGGCCGCCATTCCTACCGCTTCGTCTTCGCGCACCGCCGGCGTATAGAGCCGCCGCACCATCAGTTCCGCAATAATGCCGCCCAGGATCGAGTCAGGGACTCCGGTAAAGAAGTCGACTCCTATATCCTGCAAGGCCTGAACAAATGCATCACTTTCAATCATCTCGCTCCCGATCCTTTGTCGATGCCGTTGTGCTGAGCCCGCTGGGCACAGTCCCGTTCTAAAAGCCGGCGCATTATAAGACAGGGCTGCGCGCATTCTCAACAAAACATCCCGGTTGCGCCGACCCCGACGCCATGGTAGCGTGCGAGAATGGCTCGTGTTTCGGATCGTTCGCGACACCATGAGTAACCATTTGCTCCGGCGTCTTCTCCTCGGGCTTGTCTGTGTTTCCAGCGTGCTGCACACGTTGCCGGTGTCTGCCGTCCCGATGATCAACGATCCGAAAGGGTTTCAGAATCTTGCCTGGGGGAGCGTGCTGAAGGGACGCACAGATGTAGTCCCGTCACGGACCGGCCCCCATATCACCGAATATCGTTCCACGACCGGCCCCGCCACCTTCGCCGGGGCTGAAATGACCAGCATTCTCCTCCTGTCGGTTGATGATCAGTTCGCCCGCGTCACCATTCGCTACCAGGGCGAGCAGATCCATGCCCAGGTCATGCGATTCCTCGAAACGCAATTCGGGCCGTTGGAACGTATCCCCGGGCAGATGGCGCGGGGACTGAATCAGCAATATAATTGGCGTGGGCCGGAAACCGAGATCAATGTGACCTATCAAGCCAACACCGAACGCGGGTTCATCTTCATCGACAGCCGCACACTGGCGCCGCGATTCAACGACCATATTACGGACTCCGCTGAGTAAGGGAATCTGAAACACGATGATCCGCTTCCCCTTAGGCCTGACCACCCTGACCCTCGGGCTTCTATTCCAGTCGGCTCTGGCGCTGGCCGTCCCGATTCTCAACGATCCAAACGGGTTTGAAGGGCTGCCCTGGGAATCGGCGCTGACGGAAGGCGACCAGTTCGCCAAAGTCGAAGAAGCAGGGCGCTTGCTGTCGTATGAGCTGAAAACCGGAAAGCCGACGCTCGGAACGATTCCGGTCGAGGTCTTGCGCTACACAACTTTTGACGGGAAGTTCGGCCGCGTGCTGGTCCGCTACCAGGGCAAAGATACGCACGAACAGATCCTGACCTATCTGCAAACCCAATATGGTCCGCTCGATCGCACGCCGGGACAGATCTCGGTGGGCCCGATCCGCGTCTATGCCTGGCATGGCTTCGACACGGAAATTACGCTCCGGTACGAGTCACGAATCGAACGAGGGATCATCTTTTTCGAGAGCCGCATTCTGCGCGAAAAACTCTCGGAAGGAAATTCAGGAACGGTCTTCTAAGACCTGATTTATCTCTCGCCTCCGTACGGACGTTTCCCAAGATCGCTAAAACCGGCTTCATTTCATGGGATATAACCCCGCTCCCCATATCCATCAATCGTTGGCATTTCAACCAATACTCCTTCATGTTGTTCGATAGAGCCGGTGCTACTCACTCTGCTCCCCCCACTCAAAGAAGGGTATCACCCCCTCCACTCAGGGAATTTCAAGCATGCGCAAATCACGGTACAGTCAGACCACGAAACAGCCGACAAGGGTAGAATCATCACCACCTAGACATTGATCTGAGGGCAATATGAGCATGAGAAAGTCCTTCCCCGAGCCCCCGAAGCCGATGCGGCCGGCCTATTCCAGCCTCGACAAACGCTATACCGAACGACTCGCTATCAGCTGTAAAGTCCGATACAAGGGCGACATCCCTAGTCAGCCTCATGCCGGACAGGGGCTGACCAAAGATATCTCCGTATCGGGATGCAAGATCATCAGCGATCGCCCGGTCACTCGGGGAACCCTCCTCAGTCTTACTATTGATCTTCCCGATGGAGAGGGCCCGTTGTGCCTCACTTCAGCGCATGTTGTCTGGGTGTCGGGATGCCAGCTTTCCGTTCGATTCATGCAGCTCTCGCAAGACCAGCGGAAACGGCTGCAAGCCTGTATCTGGAAAAACATCTCGCATGCGACCGTTCACGATCAGCGGCCCCGATTCCGGCTAGTCTAAACTCCCTGCTCCACAGCGCCTTCGCAAGGCCTCGACGGTACATCACCGCCGGGGCCTTTGCCTATCAGGAACCGGCAGCGCCCTGCCCGAATGAGTCCTCAGGGGCCAGTTCCGGCCGGTCATGATCTCTCCCGCATCTTCACATTCCGACAATACCGACAGACCTGATGCGGGTTCAGCACCAATACTGACGCGGCTATCTGATATAGCCCCCCTTCAGGAGGGTCCCCTCACCCCCCGCCTAGGGGGCTGTCAAACGGCCTGCCTCGGGGTAGGGTTACACCATCAGGACAACGCAAACGGCCGCGAGAGGCCGGGAAGGAACCAGACCATGGAACACACCAAGACATACGCAGAGCAGGGCTCCCCGATGATCGCTCGGCACGAAACGGATGCCCGTCAGAACCTGCAAGCCTGCTATTCGGGAATGGATAACAGTCGGTTTGTCATTGGCGATGGAACCATCACCGCCGCCTCAGCCGACAGGATGCAGATCTATGGTGATTGCCCGGTAAAACCCGGGACGGAACTCGCCCTGATGGTCGCCATTCCTGACTCGGATGATCATCTCTACCTTGTGGGCGGACAGGTGTCATCATCCACATCGCACTCCTTCGAGATGGATCTCCGGCAAGTGCCTGAGGCAACCCGGCAGCAACTAGCAACCCTGGTGCAAAATCGCCGGGAGGCGCCGGCAGACTTCTGCTATGCGGTGTAGTCACGCCATAAGCCACAGACACGGGAACAGAAAGAGAGATCTCGCACAATGAGTTGGTGGAAATCAGATTCGACAACCTCGCCCTCACACACCGCCGGAGGCGGAGCCGAGCGCCGGCAGGATCCGCGGATCGGCGGGACCTTCAAGGTTCGATATTCGGGCGCGGACGGCCAAAAGATTGTGATGGGCCATGCGACCATCGTTGACTTAAGCCGCCGCGGCTTCGGCCTCACGGGCGCCCGGGGACTCAAACAGGGAATGGAACTCGCGCTCTTTCTCGAACTGCCCGAGGCTGAACGCCCTCTCTGCATCCCGCAAGTGCGGGTACTCTGGATGGATGGCCAACGCTGCGGCATGCAGCTCCCACCTCAGAAAATCGGGACGATGGATTGGATGGATGCCCTCCTTGACTGTCACTAGACCGCGACGCCCGTCACGGCGTGAAAGGATCCGGTTATGACACTGCACCCTGTCCCGAAGACACCAGGATTTTTCAATAGCCCCATGGCTGATCGACGCGGGATCAACCGCATCCCGCTCTCGTTCGGCCTGATGTATTCGGGCTCGAACGAAACCGACGTCATCATGGGCAATGGCACGGTTGTCGACATGTCGCGGGGAGGATTGGGGGTCCGGGGCAACCAACCGGTCACAGTCGACATGGATCTCACCCTGTTTCTCTCTCTGCCGGACAAGAAAGATCCGCTCTTCGTCATTCAGGCTCAGGTCGCGTGGGTCCACGAGCACCGGTTTGGTCTGAGACCCCAACCTATTCCGGCCACATCAGAGCCCCGCCTTCAGCGGTTTCTCCAGTCATTCTTTCACACAACTCGCACAAGCGGAAAAGCTTAACAGGAGTACCCACGATGTCTTCATCCACCGCGCAACAGAATCCGCCATCACGAGCAGACCAGCGACAGACCTATCGCATCACTGTAACCAGACGCCTGCAGTTTGCGCAGCGCCATAAGACCAGCCGGATCGGCAAGGCCCTCCTGCTCGACCTCTCTGATGTCGGATGCAGTCTCGAAAGCAACAGCCGTCTCACGGTGGGAGAGAGACTGGCCCTGGTCCTCGAACTTCCGCAGACGGTGCTGATTACGGATGCGCAGGTCGTGTGGATCGACAGGTCCCGGTACGGGCTGAGCTTTGCGCGCGTGAGTCCGCTCGAACGTTCACGCCTGCGCCGGTTTCTCTGGAAGCACCTCCCCGATGCCGCCATGAGCGATCTTCTCCCGCTCTTTGCTACGGTCGAAGAGCCGCACCATTCGCAAACACGCCTACAGATCCTGAGATAACGGCCCACTTCGATTCGAGCGATTGCTTGTCTTCCCCGTTCTGGCCGTGCTACCTTTTCGGTGAGTAATGACTCACTTACATACGATGCCGCGGATAGCCCAACCATCCAGACAGTCCAGCACCGAGCGCCAGGCGAGCCTGATCCAGGCCGCGACGACACTGTTTGCCAAAAAAGGCTTCAACGGCACGACGACGAAAGAGATCGCCAGGGCCGCCGGTATCAGTGAAGCGCTGGTCTTCAAACACTTTCCGACCAAGCGCGCCCTGTATGCGGCCATCCTTGCGGAAAAAGTCACGGTCAGCGAACTCCTCAGCGCGATCGAGGAATCCGCCAAAAAGCGGGACGACCGGCGCGTGTTCACCTTGATCGCCAGCTACCGGATTCGCTCCGGCGTCGACCCCACCTTACTGCGGCTCCTGCTGTTCAGCGCGTTGGAAGGCCACGAATTGTCCGACATGTTTTTCGGCAAGCACCACAAAGTCTTCTACGACCATCTGGCAACCTACATTCACACGCGGGTTGAGGACGGCGCTTTTCGACAGGTCGATCCCCTCTTGGCCGCCCGCGCCTTCATCGGCATGGTCGTCCATCATCGCCTGCTACACGAAATCTTCGGGGTCCCGATCGATCGGCCCTATGACGACACCGTCTCCACCTATGTCGACATCTTTCTCCAAGGACTCGTGGCGGTGCCTCGCACCAGCCGCCCCAGGAAAGCAAGGACCCGGATATGAGGTCGCTGAAACAACACCCCTTCGTCATTCTCGGCGTGATCATTTTCTTCGCCGTCACCGCGCTGGTGGTCTTCCGTCTGAGCAGCGGCGCTAAAACCGATAACAAGAAGACACGCGTCATCACGGTGGGAACGACCCTCCCGTTGAAACAGGACCTCCCTATCCGCCTGGCCTACACCGCCGACATAATTCCCAACCAGGTGGTGAACCTCTTTTCGCGGGTCGATGGCTACATCGCCAAAATTCACGTGGATAAGGGGGATCACGTCAAAGCCAATCAACTGCTGGTGGAGATCGACCATACGGACTATCAACATGCCGTCAATCAGGCCAAGGCCAACCTCGCAGCGGCCAAGGCAAAGGTCGCGCAACAACAAGCAGCCGTTCGCAATGCAACGCTGACGCTCGACCGGATGCAAGCCCTCATTAAAGACCAGTTTGTCTCGCAGCAGGATTTGGATAATGCGCAGGTGAACTTCGACGGCGCTTCTGCCGCCCTGGAATCCCTCCAGGCCCAGGTCAAGCAGATGGAAGTTGCGCTCGCCCAAGCGGAAACGAATCTCGCCTACTCCTATATCCGCGCACCCTTTGCTGGTTATGTCGCCGAGCGCAACCTCGATCCGGGCGCCAACGTCACCAGCGCCACCGCCAGCACCTCGGCCAATTCGCGCGGCATCCTGAGCCTGCACGAGATCGAAACCGTGCGGATTTTGATCGAAGTCGTCGAGAAAGATATTCCTCTTGTCCATATCGGGCAGAAAGCAGAGGTCCGCGCCGAAGCCTATCCCGATCGCGTATTCGACGGAACGGTCACCCGCATCGTCCAGGCACTCAATCGCGCCACCCGCACCATGACCGTCGAGATCGATCTGCCCAATAAAGACCGGGCGCTGAAAGGCGGTATGTTCGCGCGCGTCGAAGCCCTGGTGGGCATCCACCAACAGGCCGTGCAAATCCCGATCGACGCCGTCAGCCGGCTGGAAGACGTGCAGTATGTCTACATCGTGCGGGACGGCAAGGCGCAACGCGTGAATGTGGAGATCGGCGCTCGCCAGGAGAATCGCGTGGAAATTACCAAGGGACTGAGCGGCAACGAACAGGTCATCGTCTCGGGCAAAGACCTCGTGCACGACGGCACCCCCGTTCAGACACAGTCGCTCGAACCGACCAAACGTGACAGGTGACACGTGACGCGTAACCAGCATTCCACTCGTCACCTGTCACTTGTCACACGTCACCTCTCTTCATTATGTGGCTGACCCTACTCGCATTACGCAACCGTATCGGCATCCTGATGTTGTCGCTCGCGATGGTGGTGCTGGGCGTCACCTCGCTGGAACGGCTCCCCGTCGATCTCTTCCCCAACATCCAGGTACCCGTCGCCTTCGTCGGAGTCATCTATAAGGGGGCACCGCCGCTCGACATCGAGCAAAGCGTCGTCTATCCCATCGAAAAAGCTGTGAGCTCCGCTTCCAACGTGGAGCATGTCGAGTCCTTTTCCAAGCAAGGCATCGGCGCAGTCCAGATTTGGTTCAACTGGGGCGCCGACATCAATGTCGGCCAGATGGAGGTGATGCAGCGCATCACCCAGATTCTGAACAGTCTGCCGCCGGGCATCCTGCAACCCTTTATCGTGAAGTTCGACGTCTCTAATATCCCGGTGTCCTTTGTGACGGTCTCCAGCGACGATCTGGACGAACGGGCGCTCTACGACCTGGCCTACAACACGATTGCCCCGCAGATCGAGCAGATCGCCAATGTCGCCGCCGCCACGGTGGAAGGCGGGAAGATCCGCCAGATCAATATCAATCTGGACCCGGCCCTGCTCACCGCGCGCGGGCTCTCGATCCTCGACGTCGTCAAGTCCGTCAAAGCGGCCAACCTGATCCTGCCCTCCGGCGACTTGAAGGCCGGCAATCTCGACTACAACGTCTTCACGAACAATCAGTTCAAGACCGTCGATCCGATCCAAGACGTCATCGTCAAAGTGAATCAGCAGGGCAACCCCGTCCGCGTGCGCGATGTGGGAACCGTCACCGATTCCTCCGACATCCAGACCAACATCGTCCGTACCGACGGCACCAGGGCCGTGTATCTCCGCGTGAACAAGCAACCCATCGCCAACACAGTGGGAGTCGTAGACGCCCTCCGCGCGGCACTCCCCAAGATGATCGGCATTCCGCCCGGCGTGAAGCTCGGCATCTCCTTCGATCAATCCGTCTACATTCGCCAATCCATCCAGAACCTGATCGAGCAGGCCCTGCACGGGTCACTGCTCGCCGCCGCCGTCATTCTGATTTTCCTGCGCAATCTGACGAGCACCTTGATCATTTCCGTTTCGATTCCGCTCTCGATCCTGGTGACCTTCATCGTGCTCTACTTCACCGGTCAAACACTGAACGTCTTTACGCTGGGAGGGCTCGCCCTGGGCATCGGCCGGCTCGTCGACGACTCGATCGTGGAACTAGAAAATATTCAACGGCATCTCAATACGACGCCGCGCCGGTGGGACGCCATCCTGGAAGCCGCCCGTGAAGTCGCCATGCCGATCTTCGCCTCGACCGTCACGACCGTGGTCGTCTTTCTGCCCATGTTCTTCGTCGTCGGCATTGCACGTTTGTTACTGATCCCGTTGACCGTCACCATCGCCATCGCCCTCTTCACGTCCTTTTTCATCTCGCGCACGGTCACCCCGGCGCTCTGCTACAAGTTCCTGAAGCCCGAGCAGGAGGCCCATCGGTCCATGCCGGCCTGGTTCGTGCGCATCATGGACTGGAGCCGGGACCGCTACGAATCGCTGGATCGGAGTTACGAAGACTCGTTGCGCTGGGTGCTCGCGCACCGTCGCCTGTTCATCGCCACCATCGTGCTGATCTTCATCGGCTCCCTCATGCTGCTTCCGATGATCGGCACGGAGTTCCTGCCGGTCTCGGACGAAAGCCAGTTCCGCATCGTCCTGCGGGCCCCGGTCGGCCAACGCGTAGAAAAGACGGAGCAGCAGGTCGCCGAAGTCGAACGGGTGCTCAGAGAAAACATTCCGCCGGATGAACTGGAAACGATGGTCTCCAGCACCGGCGTCCTCGCTCAGGGCCGCTCCTCCCTTTTCAATCCCAACACCGGCCCGCATACCTCCGTCATCTCCGTCTACCTCACACCGCCGGACAAACGGACGCGGAACCAGGTGCAGGTCATGAACGACGTGCGGCCGAAAATCATCAAGCTGTTCCCCGGCGTCGCCATGTTCTTCGATCCGGGTGGACTCGTAAAACGGGTGACCAGTTTCGGCTCGCAGAAATCGATCGACGTCGAGATTTACGGATACGATTTTGAAAAGGCGCGCGGCGTGATCCGCCAGGTCGAAGACGCCATGCACAAGATACCGGGGATCGCCGACATCGAAGTGAGCCGCGAAGAGAACTACCCGGAAATCAACGTGGTGGTGGATCGGGAAAAGGCGGCGCTGCTCGGCATCAGTGAAACCGATGTCGCCAACGCCGTGCTGTTCTCGCTCAACGGAAACGGCCAGACCGACCCGATCATCTATACCGACCCGCAGAACGGAAATGAGTACTACATCAGCGCCTGGCTGGCCGAAGAGCACCGCAAGGACCTGACCGACCTGGACAACATTCTGCTCACCACGAAGGCGGGAGAGCCGGTGCTCCTCAAGAACGTGGCCTCACTGAAGCTGAATGCCGGACCGGTGAAGATCGACCGGAAATATTTTCAGCGCGTCGTCCACATTACCGCCAACCCCACCACGCGCCCGTTGGGCGCCATTGCCGAAGACCTGGAGTCGGCCTTTGCCGCCATCCAGTTGCCGACCGGATTCACTATCAAGTTGGCCGGGCAGATTCAGCAACAGCGGGAAACCTTCCAGGGCCTGCAGTTCGCTACCGTCCTCGCGTTGGCCCTGGTCTACATGGTGATGGCGGCGCAGTTTAAATCGCTGATCGACCCCTTCATCATCATGTTCTCGGTGCCGATGGGTTTCCCCGGCGTGATCTTGATTCTCTTCCTGACCAACACGACTCTGTCGACCACCTCGATGATGGGCATCATCATGATGCTCGGGATCGTGGTTTCGAACGGCGTGCTGCTCGTCGATTATACGAACGTCTTGCGCCGCAGAGGCCACTCGTTGGCGGACGCGGTCATCACGGCCTCGCGCACGCGGCTGCGCCCGATCCTGATGACCTCGCTCGCGACCGTCTTCGGCCTGTTGCCGATGGCCATCGGCTGGGGCACCGGCGGAGAAACCAACGCGCCCCTCGCGCGGTCCGTCGTCGGAGGGCTCAGCGTCTCGACCTTGCTGACCCTCTTCCTCGTGCCCACGATGTATATGATGTTTGAAGAGTGGCACCCCAGAAAATTCGAGAAGGAGCAGCAGGCCACTGCTCCCTTAGTACCGACCAGCCCGCTTCCGGTACTCGAGTAACAATACCTTGAGGGGGAACTTAAGAGAACCCATGTAAAACCAAACCCTGAAGCTCGGGTAGCCCCTCCACAATTGAGTATGCTAACCTGCTGCACCATTTATACTACAGACCATCTTGTGACATCTCCCAAGAGGGCCAGTGATTAATCTTGCAGAGACTTTCGAGCATTTCCCCCAAGCCCCTGCCATTGAAGCCGTCCTCGACATCAAAGCACGGGCCACTGTAGAGCTTACGGAGCAGCGACTTCTCGAAGCGGCACAACAGCACCTACCAGCATATGAATTTCTCGATTCCCAGCGAGAGATTAAGCACGAAGTTAGATTCAGCACAGCCAAAGGCGAGGAAATCCAACAAGGCCTCCAAGATTTGGGATGGAAAGGCATGCGATTCCGATCAGCCGATCGGGGATACATCGTCAACATCCACCGAGACGGCATGACCTTCAGCCGACTATCACCATATCAAGACTGGGAGCAATTCCAAGAGGAAGGACTCCGGCTCTGGGATTTTTCCACTTCTCTTTCCAAACCAGAAACTATCTCTCGAATTGGCGTTCGCTTCATCAACCAGATTATTCTCCCACAAGGGGAGGTCAACTTTGAGCGCTATATGACTAGCCCGCCAAGTCCTCCCGAGAACATGTCCATGCCGTTTCTTGGCTTCATGCACCAAGGCATCTTTCAAGTTCCTGAATCCCCTTACTCCATTATGATCACCAAGACCATTCAATCACCTTCTCCGACAACAAATAACCGGTTTGCCTTAATCCTGGACATCGATGTTTTTACAAACATGCCTCGCTCCACCACAACAGCAGGGCTTGAAGCCTGTCTAAAAAATATGCGTTGGTTAAAAAATAAAGCTTTCTTTGGTAGCATTACCGAAAAAGCCAAGGAACTCTTTCGATGATTCTTCCACTTACCATTAGCTCTGCTCTCTCTGCAGATCCTATGTCCTCGCAAGGGCAAAGTGATCTTGCCGACTTTCTTCACACTACGACCAAAGCAGAAGTGCGACGATTGCACGATTCGCATGAATTAGGTTTACGTGGGAAGGGAGTTCTGACCGAGCTGTGCCGCGTCTACCAAGACTGTCGAACGCCCAACTGGGATGGGTATGGAGCGCTGCCTGTCAGCTATACAACATACCTCACAGCAGAGGCGTTTCTGGACGCTCTCCCTCTCGGCACGCCTGCACCCACCATTGGAGCAGAAGCCGACGGTCATTTAACGATCGAGTGGTACCAATCGCCACAGGAACAACTATCCATTAGCATCAGTCCAGACAATAATCTCCACTATGCTGGCATCCATGGAATCAGTAAGTTTTATGGGACGGAGGCTTTCTTTGGTGATTCGCCCACCTCTCTCTTGCAGCTTATATATAAGGTTTCAAGCCCGTTGCTGGCATGAGTGATCCAGCGACTACGTTCGAATCCGAGACGCTTAGTCGCTTCCTCCTTCAACGGAATCACATTAGGGCTGACTTCACCATAAGACCAGACCCATTCATTCCTCACCCTTACCCTAGACTATCTGTCACGAAACGCGAGGCCTTACCCGAAGCTGATCTTTGGGCCCGCGGGCGTCACATCGCCGAATTGGCAGGCAAGAATCTTTATGGTCGTGCTGACATTAACCCGTCGCACATTCCTCAAAGCCTCTCCATGGAGTTAACGCCTACTCCAGAAAATCCACAGCACGTTGACATTATTGGGTGGCCCAAAGACAAACCTTCCCAGAAAATCTTGGCCATCGAGATCGCTAGAATTGCGGGCAAAACCAAACTGCTGCCTGACTAACTGAAACTTAGGGCTGCTTCTAAGAAAAATCGGCTACAGCTACCTACCACTATAGAGAAATCATAAAACAGTATATGGGCCGTCAGCTATGTTCGCTTTCCTCCGGCCCTGGAACTTCCAAACTGGCGCGGCCCAGCGTGCCGTCGCGAAAATCGGCTAAGAGAATCCTCGCCGCCTTGTCCCGATCCAATGCCCCGCCGCTTCCGGCCAACAGGCAACCGCGCTTTCTGGCGATGGCTTCTATCACCCCCGCGCTCGTCAGGCCCTCGGTCGCAAACCCATAGCGGGCAGTCAACCTGGCGGGATACCGCTCGAGCAGCTTCCCGGCAAGAAATTCGGCGACGGTTTCGTCATCCACGACCGTGTGTCCGACGGCATTGATCGTCGCGAGCAACAAACCTACCTGTGGATCTTTGATCGTTCCCCAGAGCAGTCCGGGCGAGTCGATGATGGCCATCTTGTCGTTCAGCTTGTGCCGCTGTTGCACTTTGGTCACCGCCGGTTCGTCCCCCACACGGGCGATGCGCCGCTTGAGGAGCGTGTTCATCAGGGTCGATTTGCCGACATTGGGGACACCCATGATCAGCATACGCAACGGCTTGACGATACTATTGCGATGGGGCGCGATCTGCTGGCACAGCCGGGGGATCTTGGCCGCGTCACCTGCCCCCTTGCACGACAGAGCCACCGCCGTCACACCCTCTTGTTGGTTATACCGTTCGATCCAGGCCTTCGTGACCGCCGGATCGGCAAGATCGGCCTTGTTCAGAACCTTAAGGCATGGACGCTGCCGGGGCAGACGCAACTCCTCGATCAATGGATTACAACTGGCCTGGGGGACCCGCGCATCCAGCACCTCGACGATGACATCGATCGCTTCCATCGTCTTGGCCGCTTCTTTGCGCGCGGCATTCATGTGACCGGGAAACCACTGTATCGACATGATGGGTCGTCTTTCTGATCAAAAGAACAGGTGCACAGCGTCGCAGAGAAGGGCAAGAGCCGTCAAGCGCAGGCTCCGCGCGTGCAATCGGTCACGAAGAATTGAGCGATGAACAACCGAGGGGGAGTCAGGCCCCGAGAGTAGGAAACAGCGCTTTGAGCTGCATGGCCAGGCCCATATCTCCGCTCACGCGAAGGCGGCCGGTCATCACACTGGCCGGAACATTGAGCTTGCCGTTGAGCAACTTCAGACAGTCCTCCCCCGCCATAGAGATCGTCACCTGCGGATCGGCATGCACCCCTGACTGCACCGTACAGGCCCCATCCTTTACCTGGACCGAATACTGCCCGCCCTGAGTGCCGCTCAGATCAAATTGATACACGACGGTCACATCTTCGGCGGCATCCCGATCAAGCGAGGCCGGAAGCAACTGGAAAAATTCACCGACGGTGGAGGGTTTCATGAATGGATAGAGGGGAGGTTGTCGGTGACGGCAATGGGGGCCACGGATCTGTGGCCCCCACGCGCAGGCAATTCAGCAACTAACTAGTAACGCAGCGTGACCGTCGCCATACTTCGGCGCGCGCCGAAGAATTCCTTCGAAAAGGATTCGACGACGGCCGGGTCATACCCCTTGCAGCTGAAAATATCGAGATAGGCGTTGTTGGTGTCGTTGGCAAAATGGCCGCCGATCAACGACGTCGAGATCAGCTGCACCATGGAGTAGCCGGCCACACGACCTTCGCCGAAATTCACGACCTGGCACTCGCCAAACCGCTTCATCCCGATGAGCTCGCACAGCTCAACGACGTAGCGCTTGATGTGGTCAGCATCACGGATGAGGTCGGGATTGCAATCTTGGAGATCGACGGCGGTGCAAAGGCCCCATGCCTTGCCGGGTCCTACCATGTCTTGGACAGGTAGCGAAGCGGCCGCAGGGGTGCTCGTTGGTAAGATTGACGACTCGGATCCAGCCGAGATGCTCATGGGTAGAGACCTTTCTGTTAAAGAGTAAAGAGGCACGCGCGCAGCACATTTTTTGCACTATACCATGAAGTTTTTTCAGTGAGACGCAGCGCGAAAACTTTTTTTAGCTCGGGCCACCCGGTGCGCTCCAAGTCGGTTGACAAGGTTCACACCCCTCGGTGACAATGCGCCCCACTATGAGCAACCCATCGACTCCGACCGTATCCGCAGCGACGCTCCCGGACCGACTCTGCACCTGGTGCAAGGTGTCGATGAAGAAACGCCTGGTCGGCGGCGCGCAATTCGTCCACTACACCTGCCCGAAGTGCGTCTTCCAACACACGACCCGACTGGGCCCGAAGCTCCCTCCGGTCAAACACTAACCCCCTCTCGGTTGCTCCGCTCCAAAGCTTAAGTGGAATCACTCGCGCCCTCTTTCTTCACTTCCGGGATTCCGCTAGAGTGCCGCCTGTGATGGACCTCCGGCGATCATCGCGCGATCTCTGCCTGTCGAGCGCGGGCCTGCTTCTGCTGGCCGCACTCTCCGCCTGCCAAACCGTTCCGACCAAGACCTATGACATCCGCCAGCGGGCCTTCACCTATCAACCCAGGACCCTCGTCCAGGATTACCAGGAGGAGTACGCCTATATCGAACAGCGGCGGAACACCGTGGCCAGCGGCGAGTCCAACGGCGTCGCCGATCATGTCCCGATGGTCCTGCAGGTGCCCCCGCACCTGACCGGCCTGGCTTTCTCCGGCGGCGGCATTCGCTCGGCCACCTTCCATCTGGGCCTGTTGCAATCGCTCCACGACATGCAGCGATTGCCCAAGATCGACTACCTGAGCACCGTGTCAGGCGGATCCTATGTGGCAGGCTGGATGCTGGCTCATCTGGGCCAGGAACAGGACGATGTCTACGGCAATCTCGTCCAGACGATGGACCAGGGCAAGCTCCTCGACCCACACAACGATTTCGTCGCCCATCTGCGGCATCATTCCGGCTTCATCAAGGAGGGCGGCTTCTGGGAAGGGCCGAAGCTCATGTGGGGCTATATGTGGCGACTGATCCCCTATTACATGTGGGATTTGATTCTCCACATTAAAACTCCGCCGGAGATCGGCAACGAACTCCACCTCTTCACCCCCTATGAAGACCGGATTCAGCTCACCTACCTGCGCGGGAAGCACGAGACTCCGCTCGTTCGGCTCAATCGCAAAGACGCCGATGCGCCGTATCTGATCATCAACGGCAATCTGGTCAACCGCGGCCGGCCACGCGCCTATGAAGGCGAGTCGAACCGTCCCTACCGCGACAATTACAATTTCGAGTTTACGCGCGACTACACCGGCTCCGACGGCCTCGGCTATATCCAGAGCGCCGGGTTCGGCTTGCCCGTAGTCGAAGCCCAGACCGAAGACGGGAAGCCGGCCTGGTTCAATCCGCGAAAAGTCGTGGTGGAGGATCTGACCGAAGGCACCTGCCACAAGCCGAGACCGGAACGGATCAGGGCGGACGCCTGCGTCCGGCTCTCCCAGGCCATGACCGCCTCCGGCGCGGGGCTGGACCTGGATAGCCTGGTCGAAGAATGGTACAGGAACGACATCGCGCGCCTGCTGTTCCGGTTCGGCACTGCCCCCTTCAATATCAACAACGAGTATCAAACCTGGAACTACGCCCGCCGGTTCAATACCCCCGTCACCACCGTCTGGGACTATTTCCTGATGATGACCATCCAACGGATCTGGCCCGACACCAAGAGCCGGTGGATCGAGATCACCGACGGGTCGTTCTACGACAACCTGGGCGTCCAAACTCTCTTACGCCGCCAGGTCAGTCACATCATCGTGGGCGATGCCACGCTGGACACCACCTGGCAATACGACTACCTGCACAATTTACAGAAGCGGATGAAGAGCTACTTTGGCGAGGGCGTCGAATGGTGCGGCGAGATTCCGCAAGAGCACGAGATTGTCTGGTACCGGCGCTTCTGGGTCAAACGCCCTGACGGCACCCCGACCGTCATTCACTACCTGAAGCCATATGCGTACAACCCGACCCTCTTCAAAAAGAACCCGTCATTGGCCGCGCCTGGAAAGATCTTCGTGAGCACCGATCCGGAGAGCGGCCGCCCGTTGGCCGAAGCGCCGCGGGCCAGTCCGCCCACGAACCCGACCCATCTGGATGGGAACCGGCTGCTCGCAATGATCAATGACGACCAGGCCCGTGAACGGGCGCAACTGGCCATCAAGAAGGTGACAAAGATCGTCGAGGCGCCTGAAGGCAAGGAGTTTCCCCAGACGAGCACGGTGTTTCAATGGTATGAGCTGGAAGAATTCGAAGCCTACCGGCACCTGGGCTACCTGATGGGCTGGGCCTACCTCTCGAAGCTGGAATTGTCAGAAACGGAACTCGCCCCCACTGCGACCTGCCGAAGATTATAGTGGTCAGCGTCTAGCGGCGGGAAAAGCTATTCTGCACATGGTCGTCGAGAATATGGGCCAGTCGCTCACGATCCTCTGGGCTGATGGACGAGATCGTCGCGCCGAACTTCGGGGATCGCACATGGACGACCTGTAATCCACAGGTCAGTGTTCGGCCCTGCTCAAGATCGAGCACCAACTGGAGCGTATCGCCGCTCTTCACGAACAGGCGGCTCTCAATCTTCACGCCGGTTTCGCTGACATCCAAGACCTTGCACGACGCCGAGAGTGCCCCTCGTTGCAAACGCCCGGCACGACTGACATCAACACGCGAGCCTTTTCGTTTGAACCCCATAGAATCCGGCCTCCTGGGTTGGAAGCATAGCAAGAGGGCGGACAACCCCCAAGGAAATTACCGAATAGCGCTAGAGCTTGTCGCTGACGAATGACCGGATCTCTTCCATCCGCTTCCGGTTTACCCCAAGATCACTGTGGCCGGTACGTGAGGCCGAACGGAAGTGAATGGTCTTGTTCTCGTCGTCGAAGAGGAACTCCACATCATCGACAAAGCGGAGCAGCAGACTGGTGAATTCGTAGTGCAGGTAGGACTCATCTTCCTCGACGAGCCTGGTACGGGGCATGGCCTGAACCATGGCCTTGAGCGACTCCTTCGCCTCAGCCCGCGACTTGCGGTAACGAAACGGCGCAATGGCATGGCCTTCGTCCTGGGCTTGGGTAGACACGCAGTTAGGGCTGGAGGGACAGGTCAGGCTTCTGGTTGCCATATCAGCTGATTCCCCTTCGGCGATCACATCTCATATCCGACAGAAAGCACCCCGCTTGAGCCATTGATGCAATCACGGCACTGGCGGCTTAGCTTTTCGTTTCAAATAGTCCGCGCCGAAATCTACCCCCAACTCGACCCAGATCGGCAGATGATCGGACATCTTGTAGGTCCGCCACTCGCGATAGGTCTTGGCATCCTTGTCCGGCAGGTACGTGGCCTGATCGTCGTTGCGATACACCTGGTCGAAAAATGGAAACACGCCGGCCTTGGCGACGCTCACCTGGCTTTTGATGTCCGGAGCCAGAAAAGCCATCTGATCGAACGGTTTGTCCAGATTGGCGTTCGTGTACTTTCCTTTCAACCCTGCGGGGATCTCAAAGTCCGCCTTCTCGATCGCTTTGAATGTGGCATCGTTGGTGCTGAAGACGTTGAAGTCTCCCAGCAGGACGGCGTTGTTGGCCCATCGATCCTTTGACTTCATACGAGCCTTCAGCAGCTTCACCACGACCTCGGACTCTTTCTGACGCTGCGGATCGTCCGGTTTCGCATCCCCGTAATACAAATGCTGCGTGCAAATCGTAAATTTGAACCAGCCCGCACGAAACCCGGCCAGATAGGGCGTCCGTGAGAAGGCAAAATCCGACACCAACGTGTTCCCGTCTTTCTTCATGGGCGGAACCAACTCGCCGGCCAATCCGCCGAACGCCAGCTTCCGCGTATCGTAAATATAGGCATGCCGTTCGCTGTTTCCCTGCACGCCGAGTGTCACGTCGGACACCAGGAATTTCCACCAGCCTCCGAGAATCCCCATCAAGCCGTCCAATGCGTCGAGATCGTCGCGCACTTCCTGAATCGCAATCAAATCAAACCGCGAAATGATCTCCGCCAGATAAAAGAGCGCCTCTTTATCCCGCCCATCGGACTTGTTGCCGCCGAACTCCCGGATATTCCAACTTGCCAAGAGCAACGTCTGATCGAGCGTCTTCGCCGGCACAGTTGAATCCAACGCCTTTTTGAGGCGGAGCAGCCCTTCCGCTGTTCGTCGACCCACCGGAGTTCGATTGTCTATCGCGCGATAGAAAGGCATGAGAGTTCCCTCATGATAAACACGGTATCTGCGACACGATCGTAGGCGATCGTGCCGCAGTACTGCTTCGACTACGCAAGAAGAAATACAGCAGGCAGAGCCTAAACAGAATGGAGAAAAAAGTCGAGGCGGCAGTGACTCACCAGCGGGCGCACATGATTACGAGTTGCCATCTTCGTGTCACGGACGGGGATCGCAAATCGTCGCAATGGCATGACCCTTTTCTGTGACTTGTGCCGACACATGGTTGGATCTGGAGGGGCAGGGAGCGCGCGTTTCCATAGAAACCCCAGTGAATTGCCTTACAGTAAGGAAGTAGGATATCCTTTTTTACAGGAGGCACTGCACATGTTAGCCAAAAAGACTTCGAAGAACCAAGTCACCCTGCCAAAGAAAATCCTCAAGGACATTCCTGACACGGATTACTTTGACGTCTCACTGCACGAAGGCGTCGTCATGCTTCGCCCAGTGACCGTCGGCGAACATGGCAACCGGCTGGCGGCGGTCCGACAGAAAATCCGCGACCTCGGCATAGAACCCGGTGATATCGACCGGGCCATCCAGCAGGCTCGCGGCCGCAAGGGTCGCCGGCGGTGATCCGGGCCGTCCTGGACACGAACGTGCTCGTGTCGGCGCTCCTTTTTACCGGCCCGCCTTCCCAACTCGTTCCCGCCTGGCAATCGGGCCGCCTCCGTCCAGTCCTCTCCGCTGAGATCCTGGAAGAATACCTGCGAGTGCTGGCTTACCGTAAGTTCAAACTGACTGACGACGAGATTCACGGCCTGATTGAGGAAGACCTGCTGCCCTTTGTCGACACCGTGCGAACAGCCCCCGTGACAGTCCCTTCATTACGAGATCCCGACGACCTGAAGTTCATCGCCTGCGCGAAAGCCGCAAAGGTTCGTTGGCTCGTGAGCGGCGATGACGACTTGCTCTCGCTAGGCACAGTCGGCTCAATCGAGATCGTGCCGGTGGCACACTTCCTTAAACTCTTGAAGCGCAAATCCTAGCTACAACGCAGCCCGAGACAAAAGACCGGCATGGCCCTCATCCGTGGCCTGGGTAGACACGCAGTTGGGGCTGGAGGGACAGGGAGCTAATTGCTTCATAACACAAGCATTCTAATATGTACTTTTTTAACATATCTTATTTCTTTTCCCCATCATCAAAAACACTGAGCTGGCGCTTCGTTTTAACCAACTTCTTAATGGCTTTTATCGGCAATGTGCCATGGTCGACCCACAAAATCTCAGCACCATCTTCGATCTCTTCATAGACAGGCATTAGCATAGAAATTCCGGCGAACCTCCACTCTCCACCTTTTGTCTTCGAAGGATTTCCCAGCCGACCAAACTTTAGTGCCTTTCGATACGCTTGATCTCGATTACTTGCGCGTATCAGTCGTGTATTCTCCCACACCAGGCAACGGCTGTTCGGGGTTAGCTTCGTCTGGCGATTGGACACCCACTGCGCAACCTCAGTGAATATCCACCAACCAGTATGATTTTTTTCTGAGAGGTATTTTCTTTCGCTTGCCCATCACCTTACCTCCAGAAAGCGACACCAGAAATTCGTTAACAGTGCTCAAATCACTCGCCCACTTCTCGTATCCAAACCTCCACCACCAACACCGCATCGGCGGGAACCAGATCAGGAATTCCTTTGTCCCGATAGGCCAGGTGGGAGCCGATGCGGACTTTACGATAGCCGCCAGCTATCATACCTACTAGCGCGTGTTCGATCCCGGCGATGGCCTGGCGCGGGCCGAGTACGATCGTGTGGTCGATGAGGGTGGCACCGTCGACGACCCGGATCATCTCCTTGGGAACCTGCTCTGCCTGGATGGCGTTGAGCGGGACTTCATTGCCCTGATTCAGAAAGATCCGCGCGTTATAGACAACCCTGTCGCCCTTTTCAGCCTGCCGACCTTCCCCCTCCCGTTCCTCCAGTAACTTGATTCCACTCAGGCGCTTCATCAGTAGGCCAGCGTTTTCAAAGCAGTCGGTTGTTCGTTCCGTTGTTCGACTCGCACCGACACGCGGCCGACGATGCGGCCGTCTTCGGTTTCTACGTCCACCCGCCAGTCGCCGGGATCGAGGCGCTGTTTGAAGGTGTAGGCCCGATAGCCGCCTTCGCGGCCGCCGGAAATCTTGATGGGAATCCTGTCGGCATGGGAGAACGGCTTGCTGCTGTTTGGACGGAAATACCAATGGTGATAGACCGTCGTATCCAGCGCCACCGGGGCAAAGACGGCCGTGAAGCAGTAGATCGGCTCGTCGGCGGGGAAGGGATTCTCGGAGCGTTTCCAGACTTCGTACCATTTCCGATCGTAGGTCAGGAGAAAATGATCCCCCTGCCGCTGCACTTCGCGATAAATGCCGCCGAACTTCATCGAGAGCGGCACCGGCGGAATCCAGTTCAGGAAATAAAACCCCACCAGCAGTGCAATAAGCCCGAAGGCTGGAGCCGTCACACCAACCGCTTCACGTTTGGAGCGATCCGGATTGTTGCGATAAATCAAATGCACGCCCCGAAAGGTGACCGCCGCCGTCAATCCGGCACCCGCGAGAAATATGGCCGCGTTCATCAGACCGGTCATGACCGGAAGAAAGAAGGTGAAAAATGCGAAGCAGACTAACGCATAGAGACTGACTAAAAGCCGCAGGCTGGAGAGCCGGTCGCGCAGAAACTCGTTTCCGACCAGCAGCAGGATCAACAGGGCGAAGAAGATCGCGCTGCTCGTCAGCGTGGCGCTACGGGAATAGAAGATCGCGTAAGCGCTGAACAACCCGCCCAACAGAAACTGCACCGCTATCGGGTAATAGGGCCTGGCGCGCAGCACCCACCGTGTAAAGGGCGAGAGCGCGGCCAATTGCTCCCGCTCCGGCGGCGGCTCAATCCCTAACCGGCCGGTCAGCACAACGAGGACGCCCAAGAGCAATAGATAGATCAGCAACAAGAGATTGTCTTGCAGCCGGTCGATGCGCGTGAGCGTCAGGGTGTCGTACGTCACACCGGACAGAAAAAACACCGCCGGCATAAAGGGCTTAGTGAGGAGGGATTGGACTTTCGCGAGCGGGCTCATGCCAACACTGTGCGAAATCCGAAGGGTTTCTTCAATGAAAAATTGGTTCTTGAGGAGCAGCTCAATAGAGGTTGCTCAAACCGGTTGTCCAGCAAGGCCGCAACGAGCAGAACCCCGAGGCGTACTCTCCGCCGGTACGCCGCAGGGGAGCTGCGACGTGAGAACGCCGCTGGCGGCCGGTTTCAGCAACCTGTTAGACGAAGGCGGGCAAGGGAGCATAGCTTAGAGGATGCCCGATTAGACGCTCCAGCCATGGCCCCATGGCCTCTTCTTTGAGCGGAGCCCGATTCAACCGCGCCTCGATCTGGAACTGCCCGTTTAATCCGACAATGCCGATGATCGCCGAGGCATCGTCTCCTTCTGGCAACACCGCCTGCGTTTGAAACTCACAGAGCGTGGCATACAGGCGCCCCTCCGGCTGGATCGCTTCCAACACTTCCGGCAACTCATCCAAGGGACAGTGGACCGAACAGCGATAGGCAAAGCGGGCGCCCGGCTCAATAGCCGCGAAATCGGCCAGCGCCTCTTCAGAGAATCCCGTCAGATAGGCCCGCACGCCAGCCGGTTCCTGCGCAAACGTGGCCGCCAGCTTGCTGGCCGGCACCAGGAACTCAAAAGAGTCGGTCGTGTTGTACTCAAACTGGCAGGGCCCGAAGGCGTCAGGCCAGGAACAGAAGAAGGGTGTCGTCGGATCGGCCGGACGCAAGATGACTTGCTCCTTCTCGATCAGCGTTTCGATGGGCAGTTCCAGAATGGTGATGGCATCGAGAAAAGCGGCCCGCCGTTCATCCAGCCATTCCGCGCGTTCGCTGTCCGCGCGCGTTTCCCCAGGCGTAATCACCTCCGTCGTCTGCAGGCGGATGCGCAGGAAGGAATGGGCATGCCGGAACCCGAGCCAGAACATGCTGCGTGGCTCGTGTCGCCGCAACGACTCGCGAATGCGCCAGGGATGGCTCACCGAACAATAGGTGCCGACGTCCTGATAGCGTTGAAAGGCCGTGTGGTAGGCGCCGGCCAGCAGGAAGAAGTCCCCCCGCCACCCCTCGCGCACATGCACGAGCGTCACGTCTTCCGTAGCCCAGGGATCGAGCTGATCGAATTCGTCGGGCGCGGACACGGTCCATTCCTCGACGTAGCAGATCACATCCTGCGCGGGCACCGCCGGTTTGAGACCCAACGCGGCCAGCCGTTCCCCGACCGCCAGGATCTGGTTGAACGTCAGCGGTGTCGTTGTTTCCCAGCGCCGCTCACGCACTCTTCCGAATCTCCCCTGTCACCCCATGGCTAGTCCTTCTTAGTCTGTCTGGTCTTTTTGTCTGTCTCGTCTGTTTGGTCCGGCACCAGACAGACCGAACAGACTGAATAGACCAGATAGACCTGCGATCCGGCCCATCCCGCTAGTGGGCTGGTCGCAATGCCCGATCTGAGACCATCGTATCCGCAATGAACCGGTCGATGCCGTCTTTCAAAGTCGCCGCCAGCAGTTCCTGCACATCTTCCTCGGCAAACCAGAAGACCGTGGTCCGCTGCGCGCCCTCGACGCTTCGAATCGTCGTGCTGCTATCCCCGACATTGCGCGCCTGAATGCTGAACTTGTTGCTGGCGTTAATCACGGTCGAAAACACCCGGCTCTTGGCCGTGGCCGAGAATTCAGAGACCTGGCCACTGATAATAATGTCGGCATCCGGAGCATCCGCACTCCGGCCGACTTGCACTTTCCAGGGGCGTCCCCGCCAGCCGCGATTCTTCAGACGATCCGCCAGGGCCTGGGCGATCACTTCTCCCGGACGTTCTCCCGACACATTGAATACCGTTGTGCCGCCCCAGAGATGTGTCCGCTGTCCCACTCGCGTCTTGTCATCGCGGCGGTCTTCAAACGGCTCAATCACAATCTTGACCGGCTCTTGTTCAGGAGATGGAGCCGCGGCCGTCGGCGTCCTGACGTCGAGATAGCGCGTCTCTCCCTTCCCCACACATCCGGCCATCACAGCCATGACTCCGACCAGACCCACTCCCATCACCTGCCGCAGCATCATTGATTTCACAGACGCCTCCTCACGCTAAACAAATAGTGCGCCGACGCTGGCCCAGTTTACCCAAGTTGGCATTCAGAGACAATTCCCAGGACACCGACCGTCAGGCCGTGAGAATCGGCAACATCGACCGAAAGGTTTCCCGACTCAGGTCAGGGAGCGAACCCGCTTGCAGCCGGGAATCGGTCATCGGCACAAACCTCACGATCTTGATGAACCGACGCTCGGCCAGCACCGACGCGATCTGCGCCTTGCGATCGTGCGTGATCGGCAGGGTATAGCCTTCCCCCCGCTTCCACTCCCACAAGGTCGGAGCCAGCGACAGTTCCAATTCCCGCCCGGCCAGCTGATGAAACCGATCAACGATGTGCTTCTTGTACTGTTTGATGCCGTCCCCTTCGAGAATCAACGCGCAGACCAGATGATGGCCCCACCAGAACAGCGTCCGATAGGTAAACTTGTTGCCCCCATCGAAATGTTTGGGATAGTCGAGGTACTGGTAGGGAAAGAATTCGAGCTGTTCGCCTTTGACAAACTGATGCGCATGAGGTTTGAACCCCGGCGGCACCATCAAGCTGGCATGGCCGAACTCTTCCGTCAGTCCCGCGAAGGTCGCATCGAGCTGAGCCCGCACCTTGGCCGAGATCCGCTCTTTCTTGCGAAAGAATTGCGCATCCGCCACCAGCGCGGCCTCTTCATCGGTCAAAGCGAGGGAAGGTGATGCGGAGAAACCATCATGCCCTAGCATGCACGCCCACGCTGCGTCCCGGAGGATGATGAAAAAGAACTTCCAGCAAGGCCGCAGCAAGCGAAAGGCCGAGGAGGTACATACCAAGCTCGCTTGACCCGCTCGCTTCGATCACATGCGAGCGGATAGGTCCTTTGCCTCAAGTCGACTCTTGTATTCGTTGAGGCCTTGAGCGAAGCGAGAACGCTGCTGGAGGGCTTTTGCAACATCCTCTCGCTATTTCTGCCGCATTTCAAACTGCGCGACCGCCAGATCGTAGTGGCATCGGCAATCGGCACAACGGATCAGCACGCGGTCTTCAAAGACATCCATCTCACGCAGCGACAATGCGGGGCGATGGCCGGCAATACAGCTCGCCAACTGCGTCAGCCCCTCAGACTCACCGACCACAGGGGAAACCGAAGCATCGCTCTGGCTTTGCTCGGCCGACGCCTGGGCCACGACAGAGTTACACTGCAAATGATGCGCGGACCGGCAGGAACTACACAGCAGCACCACTGTGCGATCGTCGGCAATCCGTTTTACCGTCAGGCATAACGGATGGACCGACCAACATTGTTGCAGAAAGGCGCCGCTTCGAATGACCTGGGCCATTGTCTACCCTTTCCCAGGCACGCCTGCTACAGCTTCCACAAGGCGAACATCACAAGAATACCGACCAGATAGGGGATCACGCAGGAATAAAACAGCACGGATTTCGCCCGCTCCGGTGAGGCCTGGCGCGCGAGCTGTTCTTTGTAGACAAACTCGTAGGAGAGAATGACGATCGTCAGCGTCAGCGCCAGCGTGCGGCTCGTCCGCGGCCAGGTGTACTGACCACTGATGATGAAATTGGACGTAAAAAATCCCGCGAAGAGCAGGACCAGCGGGGCCAGCGCCAGCCGGATCGCTTCAGAGAAATAGGCGTGCCAGTCGGTGCGGGACGGAGCTTGATTCGACGGAGAGTTGGAGGTCACGACCCGACGGCAGCCGGAGTCTCGTCCTTCTTCGCCGAAGGAGAGGGGGCGCCCTCTTGAGCCGCGCGGCATGTTTTACACACGCGCGGACGGGCTTTCAGAAACGATACTTTGCCGCTGGCGAGACAGCTGTAATGGACAAATTCATCGCAGAGGGCGCAACGGGACCAGCCGCCGGTGAAGAAGGTTTTGTTCCGATAGAGCCCTTCGTTGCACACTTTGCAGTTCCGGGGCTCGATCCCCAGCAACATAGGCTCCCAATCTCCGCCGCCTTTTCTGATACTCATAGTAGGGGGAGTATAGCGAAGGCGAGCGGCGAGAGGCAAGGGGCGCAGAATATAACACCGATACTTACCTCTTTTTCTTATTAGCAACCAATCCAAATTTGCCAAGCAACCAGCTCAGCCCTGCCCATAAATGAGGGGTGCTTTCCTAAATGGGAACGCGTATTCTTTGGTACGAATAGTTGAGTGGGAACCTAGTCTGTGTGGAGTTGTCTTGGATAACCCAATCAGGTAAGTGTGGGCCTCCGGATGAATACCGATGAATACCATGGTCGCAACACCTGCTCTTGCATTTTCCTTGGAGGTCTAAATCGTGAGTGTGTCTCTTCACGACAACGTGATCGAGTAGCCTCCGTCGCACCTTAAGCCTTCGGCAATACGCTAGCACCGATGCAACTACCTGATGGGTTATACGATAGTATCGTTACCGAATCGTTGGCGCAGCTAATAGCTGACCTTCGAGATCCCTCATACCGCACACTATCCGCATTACCTCCTGAACAAGCAGCAGAGCGAATCACGGACGCTCTAGCCAGACAAGTGACTCTGCTGCTCGATGAAATTGAAGGAGATGGTGCGGATAAGGTAAAGCAACAGCTTGCCCTCGTTAACGCGCTACTAGTTCAGCTTAGGCGACAGGTAGCGGGAAGCGTGGACCCGCTTATTGAGCCGCCTCAGATCCTCCAGGCGGTTCATAGAATCGGAGTTGCACCGAAATTTCCAGAAACCGGGCTTGCCATTCCATGGCTATTTACTTCGGGCAAAGGTTCTCCATCCCTGCTCTCTGAACTCCGTCGTGAAATTTCCTGCTGTGACCAAGTTGACGTGTTAGTCAGCTTCATCACAGTCGCAGGAGTTCGGAAGTTGTTCGATATTCTTCAGGCAGCTACAGCCGTGAGCACTGGTGGCCAGCCACGAACCCGCCTGCGAATCCTCACCACCACTTACACTGGTGCGACTGAGATGGAAGCGCTCGACTATTTCGCAAAAATGCCAGGTTGCGAAATTAAGGTTTCTCTCGATGGCAGACGGACACGACTGCACGCAAAAGCATGGATCTTCAAACGTAAAACAAGGTTTGGTTCGGCTTACGTCGGCAGTGCAAACCTATCAGGCTCGGCGCTGCTCGGCGGGCTCGAATGGACAGTCAAATTCACCGAGCAGGGACAGACTGAACTGTTTGCTCGCGCCCAAGCCCACTTCGAGACACTTTGGAACGATGGTGAGTTCCAGCATTATGATGCTGCAAACCCAGAGCACCGCTCCAAGTTGACCCGCGCGCTGAAGCGGGAGGCCGGTGACCAAATTTCGGCCACAACGACGTTCCTCGACCTTGCGCCTAAGGACTATCAGAAGGACATGCTAGAGCAACTTATGCTGGAGCGAGAACATAGCAGGTCTCGCAATCTCGTTGTCGCAGCAACCGGCACAGGCAAAACCATAGTTGCGGCATTTGATTACCGTGCGGCCTGTCAAGCTATCGGCGGCCGCCCACGTTTACTCTTCGTCGCGCACCGCAAAGAAATTCTACTCCAGGCTCGACGAACCTACCGCGAGGTACTGCGCGACCACTCATTCGGTGAAATATTAACAGGTGGCTCTGAGCCGCAGAGCTACGATCACATTTTCGCCACCATCGACAGTGTTTGCGCGCGCGACCTCGTCACAAGATGCGGTCCACAATATTGGCACACCGTCGTTATCGACGAGTGCCACCGGTTGGCAGCGGACCGCTTCGATGCATTCGTCAAATCAGTATTCCCTCAGGTCCTGCTAGGTCTAACAGCCACACCAGAGCGTTCAGATGGGAAATCTATTTTCCCGTACTTCGACAATCGGCCTGATGGATCGCCTGCTGTCGAGTTACGCCTCTGGCATGCACTAGACCTCCAACTACTCTGCCCGTTTGAATACTATGGCTGCGACGACGACACCGACTTCTCAGAAGTGCCTTGGGATAAACCGGGTGAGCGAGAGGCCATCGACAATCTTGTGACTGGGAATGACACCCGCGCGAGACTTGTTATCGACGAATGGCGGCGATTGACTGGCAACCCCAAGCGGAGCAAAACGATTGCATTTTGCATAACAGTCGCACACGCCGAATTCATGACGCGGAAATTCAACGAGGCCGGACTGCCTTCGCTCTGTATAGTAGGCTCGACAGACACTGATGTACGTCGCCAAGCACCAGAACGTTTAGCCCGGGGGGAAGTTTGCGCGCTTGTCACTTGCGACCTTTATAACGAGGGCATTGACCTTCCTTCTGTTGATACGCTGTTACTCCTTCGACCGACGCAAAGTCCCGTGCTATTCCAACAACAGATCGGACGTGGTCTACGACTTCATGAGGGCAAGCAAGGTTGCCTTGTATTAGACTTTGTTGGCCGATACCGCGCAGACTTTCGTTTTGATCGTCTACTTTCAACAATAAGTGGGCTTTCACGCAGCCAGATGATTGACGCTGTGAACGAAGGATTCAGCTCCCTTCCAGTGGGCTGCCACATTCAGTTGCAGCAATTAACGAAAGAGCAAATCCTCAGGAGCCTGCGAACCACCATGAACCAATCATGGCGGCGGCTCCGCAGCGAGCTTCAGACTTATATTGCGCTCCGCGGACGAGCGACTGCTCGGCTTGCAGAATTCCTGCGTGAGCAAGCAGTGCAGCTAGATGAACTTTATCGCAGCCAAGGCCGCAGTGGGTGGACCGCTTTGCGACGCGATGCTGGGTTATTGTCCACACCTGAAAGCCCAGAAGACAAATATTTTGGTCACCGTTTTTCAAACTTGCTGCACTGTAACGACCCGGAGCAAGTGGACCTTCTTATACGTATCGGTGAATCCTCCGCGCAATACCAAAGCTTCAGTGACCGTGACCGTCGCCGGACCCAGATGCTCGCCTATCAGATAGACGGTCAACATCACCAAGCAGGTAGTGGAGAAGCCTTTCTTGCCCGACTCTCACAGGCACCAGAAATCTCTGCTGAACTCGGTGAGCTGGGTGCAGTCCTTCAGGCAAGAAGCACCTTGCGCTTTCACCCGATACCTGGCCTAACCGACCTACCTCTGTGCCTTCATGCAAACTACGGCATTCGTGAAATCCTAACCGCGGTAGGCTGGCTAACCGCAGAGCGACGAACTCCCTTCCAATCTGGTGTGCTTCCACTGCAAAATAAGAAGATGGAACTCCTGTTTGTCACCCTCGACAAGTCAGAGGGCTTCCACGACCGCATTGCCTACCGCGATTACGCTATCAGCACCGAACGATTTCACTGGCAAAGCCAGAATTCAGATGGACCCGATACACCAGCCGGTCGGTGGTACCTTGAGAGCCCCACCAACGGCTGGTCCTTTCAACTCTTCGTCCGCCGAAGCAAGGGGGATCCCTATCAAGCTTGTGGCCCGGTGACGATCGAAAAGGCAGAAGGGGAGAAGCCAATGTCCATCGAATGGAAGCTTGAAATACCTCTCCCAATTCGTCTATTCTAAGAATTCAGCGTTCTTAGGGAACAGTAAAATTGGCGCTTTAGAAAATCGAGTGAGTCACGCGTCGCGTTTTCAGCGTATGGTGCCTGCGCATTCTCTTCTGCTTCCCCTTCGTAAGGGAAAGGACACAGCTATTAAGCTTACGCTAACATGGAGGGGCATATGCCAACCAACAAAGAACGAGCGGAACGTGGGAGAGAAATTCTCGAGAGCTACGCACTCCAATTCGGCGATCCCTATGATCCAAGCGCTAACTTAACCGATGTGCTAACGGATCTTATGCATGCAGCATTCACTCAGCCCGAATTGGGGCTAAAGTTCCACGCCAGTTTGGAAATGGCCGGTTATCACTTTGATGCTGAGACAAATGCTCCATGCTAAGCTCGCTTGTGCACGTCGTTCCAAGATGGCCCAGAAGAGTCTCCCACTGCATGCACCCGCTTAATCGTTACTTCTTTCTTTAAAAGTAGCCTGTCGATCCTCAAATGCGCGGGTTCAACGAAGACCTTCCGAGGCCCCGCGTTGCGCGAGCACAAAAGCTCATCAGCTTCTATCCCCTCCTATGTCCTGCAAGCAAGAAGGATGGTCTGGCTGCTCCCCCTCTCCCTTCCGAGACCACACACTGCACAAGCACAGAAGGCCACTAGCCCGCCTTTCTCCTCGTTGTAATACCACAATGATAATGTCCGCTTTCACCACAGTAGAAATGTCCTCTTCGTTGCTAGACTGCCGGCTTTCAGACGGAGGGCTGGATGGTCGGAGAGGACAGGGTCATCATGAGTGTGAAGGAACTGAGACGAGTGCA
>JAUYAO010000034.1 GCA_030692565.1 Nitrospira sp. | reverse complement strand
CCCCCAAACCGATCACAATTCCACTCATTGGCACACGTATCGGCCACACCCTTCGGCGGCGGACCGAATCGCTGCTGGTCCTGCCGTGAATCTACGTCTTGTCACGCATGGTCAGCCATTACTCGGACAGGCTCCTAGCCCCGATATCTGCAGAAGCCAGGATCGATAGGCGACGCAACACCAACCGAATGACGCCCGAAATCACGAAGCCTGCACGCGACTCCCGGAAGGCGCAAGCGCAGACCACAGCGATCCCAATTGTTGCGTGACCTCTGGATCGATGGCCACAAAAGCCACACCGAATTCGCAATCCCTTGCCCAACAGACTGTGGCCAATTGAATGGCCAGACCTCCGCTGGTGTCGTCCGGATAGATACAGAGCTCAACCTCTGAACCAGGGGGCGGAGACGCGAAACTCCGAATGCGGCATCCACCTGGAGAGAAATTGCGGATCATGCCCTCCCCGACGACAATCCCCTGGTCCGTGGTGAAACACGTCCGAAACTGAGCGCGGAATCGTTGGTGCTGACGCAAATCCACGGGAAACATGTACCTTTCTCCAAAAGCACGTGCGAAGGGGATAGGACTACTGAATTCCAATAGCCCTATCCCCGTGAATCGCGGCTACGGTCCGAAGGAGTTGTAGCGCTGCCGTCCTTCGCTGGCCGACGCCTTCTTGCTATGCGACGCACGCACGCGCATCACACCCCTCGGCTTGGGCGAAGCAACCCTCGGCAAGATCCAGACACTCCGCTAGGACTGTCTCCCGAGAGTCACATACCCACCATGAGCACCGACGAGCCGCCACGCTTACCGCCAAAACCGCACTGCTTGATTGCAACACGACCCCCATACGTACGCTTGCACCTACCCAATCTCCCTTGACTCCGTCTGTATCTGAATCTATGATGCAGTCTCACTTGAAACTACAGAAAAGGGACCTATGAAATTCACAAATGTTCGCGAACTCAAAGCCAAGACATCCGAGATGCTCAGAACCGTTGAGCGAGGGAACACTGTGCTGGTGACCACTCACGGGCGACCGACTGCGATGCTGGTGCCGGTGACAGAAGACAATATCGAGGACGCCTTGTTGGCGTATAGTCCGACCCTTCGCAAAAAAATCGAAGAAGGCCTCAATGATGTCCGCGCTGGTCGAACGATGCGGCTATCTGAATACAAAGCGACACGCGTCAAGAAGAAAGCGCGCACGAAGTGACCTATCAGGTCTTTCTGTCAGCGAAGGCACAGCGAGATCTCGATGGACTTTCAGATAAAATCACCAATCAGGTTCTCGCCGATTGCGCTCGCCTTGCCGACGATCCCATCCCGGACGGAAAGCGCATCAAGAAGCTGCAAGGGTTTAAAGCCGCCCTGTACCGTCTGAGAGCAGGCGACTACCGAGTCGTGTTCCAGCGCTCAGGGACCCGGATTGACGTCGTGCGCGTCCTCAGCAAGCCGGACTTTCAAAAGACCTACTGATCAACCAGGAATCAGCGAGGACGTGTCGTTGTGTCTCGCCGTTCCGTGCAGGGCGGGCACTGGTCATGCGACGAGCCATGGACCATGCGGTGGCAGATCGAGTCATCAACTCCCACCTTGCTGGCTCAATTTTCTGATTCAACGTGTCAAGTCAAGCAACGACCCCGTAGGGCTGAACTGATCAACGGTGGAACTGACCTGAAGATCGACTCCTGCACATCGCAATATTTGAGAGCAAGATCAGGCTCTATATATTCACGGCACGTGCAAGCAGTCGCTGGAATCGTGGAGGAGTACTCGAGTTACGCGACTTAGGCGACGCCAATCTGTTTACGTCGCCGGCTCCCAGCCCCCAGACCAATCAAGGCCGTGAGGCCCGTGCCGAACAACAGAACGGCGGCGGGAACTGGAACGGCGGTGAGTGAAGTGAGATGGCCTGTAGCCTCAAGGTAAGTAGTGCCATTGAAGAATAGAAAGAAGGCATTTCTGGTCGCAAACGAACTCAAGCTAGGGGCATGTGTTGGCAGGGAATCGTTGTCAAAGGTTAAGGGAGAAGCGTCACGGAGATAAACGCCAAATGATCCTACACGCCAACCAGTGATTGCTCCAGCCGTATTAACGGTGGCGCCCATGGCATAGTTACTGAGCCGACCATCAAATAGTGCGTAGCGTGTGTTCAATAATCGCTTGTTTTCCCGTAGAAATGCCACTTTCTAGAAAGTTGTACGCGCACACTTTGACGGTCTCATCAGTATCAACATAAAGCCCCAAGTGGTTCTGAACGTTGTTCTGAACGGAGATACTACCATATGATGGTTGCTGCGGCATGACGACGATGTGCGTTCCAATCTTGCCACTCACATTTATGAGTGCTGTGTCGTATAAGCCTTGCTGGGGATCAGCTGCAAACACGGGATGGTCTGGAGCGGTAGACTCAAACGTATAAAAAACCTTCGAAGGTGTGGCCTGTATTGAATCCTGTGGCTGTCGTGATCGTAGGATCGACCGCAGTCAAGTGTCCTGCAAACTGAAACGTCACTGGGGCGGCTGTTGCGGGTGTGCCCAAGCCGCCCAGGGATAGCAGTCCCCACACCATCACGCTAAGTCCGACTGAAATGCCTCTGTGTCTCATCGTTGATACCACCCCTTCTCTACTCTGAAGATTGAGGATGCGTGGTCCGAACGTCTGATGCTTTTCCAAGATGCAGGACAGACCCCAGACACGTTCTTGACTCAGCCAACAAGCAAAGTAGCTGAACAAGAGAGCTGAACACCCTGTGGAGCGTTACCGTCAGCCACCTTGCAGCGATTCGCTGGAAACTTATAGCACGGCTAGGGATACGCAGTACATTGAATTTTAACCTAGGGGCAATACAGTCACGCAGAAACAGACGGATTGCCCGATCGACCTTCTTTTGCAATAGACCTCCTGCGAGACACTCGTCATTCTCGACGACATGTTTTGGTTGCCACCTGACCTCCCCGACCCTATATACGCGTTACCGATCCACGCATCTAAATCCTTTTCTTTGGCGAGATTATGATTGTGTTGGTATATCTATCAATCCACGCACGCGTACTCCCTTCTCAGGTTCATATCAGAGGTGTATCTCATAGTTCCATATTTGCACGCACCATATTCCCACGATGTGGGCTTGCCTCCCCCCCAAACGCTCAGGGGAGTCCTAGTACCTGAGGCCACTTTGCCCGTCCTTTGTGTGTACCCCTCTCGCTGACAATGATTGGGCTTCTCCTGAGAATTTGTGCAGGATAAAATTTCCACAGGAAACCCACAGTTATTCTGAAAGTCGAATGAAAAAAGGCCTGTACCTTTCTTAACTACAAGGCACCGGGAAGCGTCATTGGCAGGATTGTGTCGGTACTGCGACGCCGCATTGCTGCCCGAAGAATTTCCACCACTCTCTTGACTCGGTGAACTACCCCCGCCCATGTCAGGAGTGTTCGCCAAGGCTCCGGCCATTTGCGACAGGGACTGCAGCGCAGCTGACGGAGGTGGAACAGTCCTCGGGGTGGGGACCGACGGCCGGCTTGCCATTGAATTCTGCTGCTGAGCCGCCGCAATCTGTCCGAGCAGGCCGATGCCTTGCATCATGAGCGCCATATTGGCATCGGACTCCGCTCGTTCTTCTGCTCGCCGCTCTCGTTCTGCCTCTTTCTCCCGCCGTTCTTGTTCTCGCCGGGCCACAGCCTCCCTTTTTTGCTGCGCTTCACGTTCGCGCTTGGCAATGGCCTCTCGCTCTTCTTGTGCCTTCCGCTCTCGTTCCTGCCGAGCAAGCTCCACCTGCCGCTCTTGCTCTCGCCGCGCAAATTCAGCCTCTTTTGCTGGCCACGCTAGCATAGTGGCAACCGTCACATTCACCTGCGCTTCCACCTCGCTTCCTCCGTCCTTTGCAGTGATAGTGAGATGAAGGTCATTATTGGGATGGACGAGATCGATTGGAAGCCGCTTCAGATCTATCGCTACAAGGCCTTGTGCATTTTGAAACACACGCAGAGGCTCATGGTTCCCCGTAGTGATAGTTAGCGATCCATCCACCCAAGGAATTTCCTGCATCCCCGCACCCCCGAAAGTCTTGTCGATCCGTGATTCACCGTATCGATCCTTCACATGGAAGTATGAACCCGGCGGCGCATTGAATCCGGTGGCTGCAAGAAACGAATTCACGACTGCCATTACCCCTTCCCCAGGCGCACCATAGATCGTGTAGTTGATGAGAGCAATTGGAGAGAATGGAAGGAGAAGCCATCCCGAAAGGACATTCCCTAGCGAGGTACCCCATATCGTGTGGATTACCTCATGCTGTTGTTCCTGCACTTCAAGCGTACCCACTAAGCGCTTACTCAGCTTTACGATCACTTCAGGCTTATCCTCCGGGTACTGTGTAATGGATAAGAGGGGCACAACCGTCGATGCAGTTTTCTCGGAGATAACCTCTTTACGTGAATCCGTCACCCAGCGTGAGGTCGTACAGCCTGAAATCACGACACAACAAACAACCACCACCACAGATTGCCATCGGTTCATCTTCATCCAAGCACCTCCTGCATGTGCCGTGAATACCCAGCTTGATGAACGCTTTCCCCTACCGCCACACATACACCGCGCCGCTGTTCGGAGCGCTGAGATCATCCGGATTGAAATCGATCACGCCGGTGTGACTCGCGCTTTCGCCGGTTGATCCCACCGCCAAAGTGTCACCAGACAGCGCCACGCTCGAGCCAAACTGGTAGTTCGCCGTTGTGTTACTCGCCTTCACATACGCCTGCTGGCTCCACAGCCCATTCGACCGCATGAATACGTACACCGCGCCGCTACTCGAGGCGCTGTTACTCCCCTCCGCAGCGGACCCAGGATTGACGCCATAACCCAAACCGTCTTCAAATGCCGCACTCACGGCCAGCATATCGCCATCGAGCGCCACTCTAGACCCAAATTGATCGCCGGCTTCCGTGTTGGACGCCTTCAAATAGGCTTGCTGGCTCCACACACCACCGGCCTTCGTAAACACATAGACTGCGCCGCTGGCAGGAGCTCCGTTGTCAGCTTGATTCCCATTTACACCAACAGCCGCGCTGTCTTCCTCAGAGGCTCCAACAGCTAACGTGTCGCCGGAGAGGCCCACGCTGTAGCCAAATTGATCCCCGACATTGGTATTCGAGGCTTTGAGATAGGCTTCCTGCGCCCAAATCGCGCCCGTGCGTGTAAAGACATAGACCGCCCCGCTGGCGGAGGCACTGTTGTCCGTCTGATCGCCATTGATACCCATCGCAGCACTTCGCTCATGAATGGCGCCAACCGCCAGCATGTCACCGGACAACGCCACGCTGTAGCCAAACTGGTCGCTCAGTCCAGGATTGGAAGCTTTTACATAGGCCTGCTGACTCCACACCCCGCCCGCTCGCGTAAACACGTAGACCGCGCCACTCTCAAGCGCTGTATTATCGCTCTGGTTTCCATTGACCCCGGTCGCATTGCTGCTTTCCTTTATTGCACCAATGGCTAAGGTCTCACCCGACAGCGCCACGCTGTAGCCAAAGAAATCGCTCGCCCCGGTATTCGACGCCTTCAGATAGGCTTGCTGACTCCACTCGCTGTTCACGCGCGTAAACACATAGACGGCCCCGCTATAGAAGGCGCCGTTGTCTGCCTGGTTGCCATTGATCCCTGTCGCAGCGCTGGACTCCCCGATTGCGCCCACGGCCAAAGTGTCGCCGGACAAGACCACACTCCAGCCGAACAAATCTCCGGCACCAGTGTTCGACGCCTTGAGATACGCCTGCTGCCGCCACACCCCATTTGTTCTGGCAAACACATACACCGCACCGCTTTGGGGTAAGCTATTATCCAACTGATCGCCATCGCCCGTCCCCACCACGGCGCTCGATTCCTTTGGCGCGCCCACCACCAGGGTGTCGCCCGAGAGCGCAATGCTATATCCAAATTGATCATCGGCCCCGGTATTCGAGGCTTTGATATAGCTCTCGCGCGTGAGCTGGTGCGCGGAAAGGTTGTACGTCTTCGTCGTCTTCCCATCCTGCGCGCGCACGATAATCGTGATCGTCGAGTTCCCAAATGGAAGCGTGATCGCCGGCGAGGCTTGTCCGCTCACGACAGCTGTCCCGTTCACCGTAATGGTGGCGTGGCTCTCAGCCGCCGTCGGCGTCACGACGACACTCGACGTTCCAATAAACATCGAGGTGTAGTCGGTAGTCCCACTGGCAAAGCCAGGATTAAGCGTCCCGCTCGACAGCGTGAGACTACTTAACTCAGCCTGGTTACTAGGACCGATATTGAGCGGGGAAAGTGTCGGCGTGGCATTCGTGCAACTAACAACAAGCGCCACGAAACACAAGCGCAACAGCAACGAGGCACATGATTGAATCGTCTTTATCGAAGCGTCCATCACTACCATCTCCTAGCCTTTCTCTTTGCCCAGTCCTACATCGAATCCAGGCACTCGTACGAGGCACCCATCACACGAGATCACGAGATGATGGAATCGTTGCCGAGACCAGCCACCTCTCCTCAGTCCCGCACATTACTCAGGCACATAGAATTGAATATTGGCCGCTCCGCCAGCCCACGACCCCGTATCGTTTACATACACAAGAAAGTAGTTGTCCGGCGGCAGTTTCAACTCACACTCAATTTCCGTCGCGGGGCCGCCACTTTGCCCTCCACACGCATAGGTGTAGGCATAGGACCCGCCGTCATAGCCGTTTCTGAGATACGCGGCCGCGAACGCCTGATGCTGGCTGGCGGTCATAATGATAAATTTTCCACCAGACCCTTCGGTCTCGAGATAGGCCCGCGCGTCGCCCGAGGGAAACGAGAAGCCAACTGATTCCCACCCACCAGGATTGCGCCCGGTCGCATGGGGAATGTTGGTGGACTCTTGCCATGCCGGCAATGCCCGATCGAAGGCAACCTCATGGAACACACGATTGACATAGCCCTGAGGAAGAGACGCCTGGCCCGGCAGTGTTCCGATGTAGTACGTCCCTGGCGGCAAGGTTGGGAAAAACATACCTGTCTCAAAATTCTGCCCGCCTAACACATAGCCCTGAAAGGCTTGTCCATTGAGAAAGAGTTGCGCATTCGCCGCATCCAAGGCGTAAATCTTGGTGGAATACTGAGACGCCGTGAACGCCCAGATCTGCTGCGATTGGGTGAGCGTGAAATGATCGTTGGGGTCGAGGTGCCGCGGGCTGGCATTCGTCAAAACGAACGAGGCCTCAGACGTTTCATTACCGACAAACGACGTACCATAATTCGCAATACCTCCACCGCCATTGGGAGGCGAGGCCACACTCGTCGACTCGCTTGAGCCTCCACTCCCGCACCCATGCAGCAGAAACGCAAGCCCGGTAATTATGAGCGCACACATGAGGGATCGCGCACTTCCCACTACCCCTGCCATAAATCTCCTTTGCGATGCCCAAAAAGCTTCGCGGCACCAAACTAAGTCATGCCGGAGGTCACAGAATCCACATCGCAGAACTGGTCATCCCCCCGGCTACCTACTGCAGCACCCCGCTGACCACAATACTCCCGACACCGCTGACAGGAGGAAGGTCGACAAAGGTACCGGCTGCGGACAACGCCCCCGTCGTGCTATTGACCGCATAGGTCGAGACTGTGCTGAGGCCAGTGCCTGCCACATAGGCAAACTGTCCATTGGGGTCCACGGCGACGGAGTCAGCCACCCCATTGGCAAATGGACTGCTCGCAGTAAGAGCCCCCGTCGTGCCGTTGATCGTAAAGGTCGAGACAGAGCCTCCGCGCGAGTTGGCCACGTAGGCAAACCGCCCGGTCGGATCCACCGTAATCGTTGAAGGACTTAGTCCCCCAGTTGTAAATGGACTACCAGGTATAGCCGTCAGCCCCCCCGTCCTACTGTCGATCGTATAAGCTGAAACGGTGTCGAAGGTTGCTACGTAGACAAACCGCCCGCTAGGGTCCACCGCCACAGAGTTAGGAGACGTCCCATTGCCTGTGGCAAACGGACTGCCCACCACTGGCGTCAATGCGCCTGTTGTCTTGTCGATTGCATAAGCCAAGACGCCTTCAGGAGTAGCAACGCCACCGCCGTTGGCCACATAGGCAAACCGCCCGGTCGGATCTACCGTGACGGAGATAGGTCTTCCCTCAGCAGCAAATGGGCTTCCAGCCACCGTAGTCAGCGCCCCTGTGGTGCGATTGATCGTGTAAGCTGTGACGGTTCCGGAGCCACTATTGGCCACATAAACAAAACGCTCGCTCGGATCCACTGTGACGGAGCGTGGATTTACTCCCGCGGCAAACGGACCACCCACCACGGGGAGCAGCAACCCTGACGTGCCATTAATCGTATAGGCGGAGACCGTATTGGAGTCTCTGTTCGCCACATAGGCAAACCGCCCGCTCCGGTCCACCGTAACAGAGCGTGGATTTGTCCCCGTGGCAAACGGACCGCCGGCCACAGCGACTACTGTCCCCGTGGTGCTATTGATCGTATAGGCCGAGACGGTATTGGATGTGATGGGAGTGACCGCGTAGGCAAACTTCGCTGCGAAGACCACAGGCGCTGTGCCATGAACCATGGCTAGCGACACGGGCCCTTGTCGGACCGCGACGCTGGCACCAGTTGCGAACGCACTAAGCTCCCCTGTCGCCCTGTTGATCGTATAAAGCGAGATGGTATCGGAGCCACTGTTAGCCACATATGCAAACCGCCCGCTCAGATCCACTGTAATAGAGCGAGGTTGTGCCCCCGTGGTAAACGGGCTGCTAGCCACTGCTGTCAGCGCCCCCGTCGTGCGGTTGATTGTATAGGCCGAGACGGTGGCCAAGTCCCAGTTCGCCACGTAAGCAAACTGTCCACTCGGGTCCACTGTGACGGAACCGAGCAATGTTCCACCCACCCTATAAGGGCTGCCGGCCACTGGGGTCAGTGCTCCTGTCGTGGTATTGATCGTATATGCCGAGACGGTGGCGGAGACAGGGGCCGTAGGCATGCCTGAGCCACCGCTGGTCAAATAGGCAAATCTCCCACTCGGATCTACTGTGACGGAGAAAGGATGTGTCCCAGTGCCCGTGATAAACGGACTGCCAACCACAGAACTCAGCGCCCCCGTCGTGCTGTTGATCGTATAGGCTGAGATGGTGTTGGAACCGCTATTCGCAACATAGGCAAATTTCTCACTCGGGTCTACCGTGACGGAGGTGGGATTCGTTCCCGCGGTCACGTATCCCAGCGATCTCAGCTGGCCGCTGGCCGCGTTGACGGCATACATAGAGACCGTATCGTCACCATAGTTGGTCACATAGGCAAACCGCGGCACAGTTGAGGTTGTCGGCACAATCGCCCCGCTGCTACCGCCTCCATCCCCTCCACTGCTGCACGCAGCCAGCAACACCACCGCCCCAATAGCCAGCACCGCTTTCGCCATTGCTAATTTCATGTCGCATCCCTCTGTGTGTTAAATCGACAAACTATTTCAAGCCTTCAGTTGCATCAGTCTGAGCAGGCGGAGTTCTGACCTTCCTCAAACTCTCTAGCGCCTCACTGTTTATCTACAAACATCACAGATGCCGGATAGCTGGCGGAAGGAGCCTCACGCTCCCTCCGCCCTGTGGAGAGTCGGTCGCACAGGAGGGCACGATCGGCTCTGCTAGTGAAAGAACACCGACACACATCCTGTTTATAGACAGCGCCTTCCCCTACCGCCCGAAATGAAACGTCACGCCGAACATGGCCAAATTGGCCCGGTATTTGGCATCGAATTGATTGTCGATAAAGCTGAGTTTCGACTGGTTCTGTTTAAACTCCCCAAAGAGCGCCACCGTCTCCGTCACGAACACGCGCAGGCCCGCGAGCAGATTGAGACTGGTGGAAATCGAACCATCCTGCACTGAGAAGTTGGACGCCCCCAGAAAGCCCAGGTTCTGGCCGACGCCGATCCCGACATAGGGCTGAAACGTAGAACCGGGATACCGCACCAACACATTGGCGTTCAGATGCACCATCGTGAGGGAGGAGCGAGAGACCGACGTGACTCCGGCCAGCGCCGGGAAGGTCCCGCTAATCGCCTGCGCCTTGACGGACGGCTGCGACCCGTAGAGATCGATTTCCGCGCCAAGCCACTTGAACCAATCCGGGAGAAAGAACCCCACCTTCGCCCCGAACGCCATACTCTCGGATAGCTTGAGGTTACTGGCCGTACTGCCTTCATTGTCCTTCACACCCCGAAGGCCGCTCAGTTCCTTCGGCATGGAATAACCCGCTTGCCCACCGATATAAATCTCCGAACGTGCGTTCGTTGCGGTCAGCAATCCAAGCACAAGAGTGGCCAACAAGAACATGCTTGGCTTCATCATCCTTCCTTTCCTCACATCCGCCGCGACAGTCTCACGGATATTGTTCTCTTCGCCATTGCTCTTCTGGTGTCCGCCAAATGGCGTACATGGTTCGCATAAGAAATAGTTAGATTCGTACTTCTACCCACTGTGATTCCGAGCCATATCCAGGTACACTCGCGTCACCAATTCGGCACGAGAGCGGACACCGAGCTTTCTAAACATCCGCTCCATGTGCTTTTGAACTGTTCGGGAACTGATCTCTAACTGCGATGCAATGGCCTTGTTGGTTAACCCTTTCGCCACCCATCCGACGACCTCTGCCTCCCGCGCCGTCACACCCAGAAAAGCACGCCGAAGCGGCTCTCTCGCCAGAAGATCCGGAGCTGACCCAGCCCCTTGCACGTACGCCTCTGGAACTGCCTCCGGTCGCTGCATCGGCTTCCTCCACATCGCCCTGTGTCGCCGCTCTTCTAACAGAACACCGGCTGCCCGCGAAATACGCCACCTGGCGTACAGACTTACACCTAGGCATAGACTTCCGATTGTTTCGGGATCAATAGGCGCACCGATGGAACGACTAACCGGGAAAGATCTGCGGCGGATATCCGAGTTTTTGCGCGAGCTCTATCAGCTGCGCACGCATGAGGAGTTCACAAACCATCTGATCGTGGCGCTGCCAACGATCATGGAGGGTGAGTTTACGTCCTATAACGAGATCAACCATCGCCAGGGTACAGGCTCATTCAAGACGGACCACCCCGGTTTCCTTGAAAATCCTGCACACTATGGCCAGGCGCTCGCACGACAGGCCCACAGCCATCCGATCCTGCAGTATTTCGAAACGACCCACGACAGATCGGCCACTACCATTTCAGACTGTGTATCCCAACGGGAGTTTCGAGACACCGGGCTATACAAAGAATTCTTCGAGCCGCTGCGGATACCCTACACGATTGGCTTTGCACTCGAGATCGACTCACACCACAGCATCACCCTTGCCCAGCATAAGGGTGGACGAGAGTTCAGCGAACGTACAAGAGCCGCCCTGAATGCCATTCGCCCGCATGTGCTGCAAGGATTCCAGAACGCCCTCGCCGTGACGCAGATGCAGGAGCAGCTGACCGCGCTCGATCAAGTCATGGAAGCAGGCCACCAGGCGGTACTGTCCGTTACCACAGAGGGTCGTATCCGTTTTTCGACACCCCATGCCCAACAGCTCTTTACCCAGTACGGCCTCCGAATCAAGCGAGGTTCCGAGTGGCTGCCTTCGTCGCTTCGAGCGTGGCTACGCGGCCAGATTGCTCACCTACAATCGCCCGATGATGTGGCGCCAACTATTGCTCCGCTGACCATCGCCGGCACGACAGGCACACTCCACATCCACATAGTGCCCAAAGCCCCGTACGTTCTCTTAATGCTGCAGGAGAATAGGCCAACGTCAACGACGAACCTCGCTCATCTCGGATTGAGCGCACGAGAAACGGAGATTCTGACCTGGGTCATCCAAGGCAAGACAAATCCTGAGATTGGCATGATCCTCAGTATTAGTTCACGAACCGTCCAGAAGCATTTAGAGAGAGTCTACTCACGTCTTGGGGTCGAGAACCGCCATGCTGCTATCAGTCACGTGCTCAACGTCAACCAATCTGGCCAATAGCGCAGCGGTCATGGAACAATTATCGACTCACGACATTCGCCGGATGCTGGGTTTCCTTCAGGCGTTGTACGTGCTTAGACCGCAACAGGAGTTCAGCGGGTATCTCGTCGCCGCGATTCCAACAATCATCTCGACGGATGCCAGCAGTTATAACGAAATCAACTCCCGGATGGGCACCGCCTCCTATCAGGGATGGCCGCCTGATCATCCAGACATCCCTGACTCACGAGAAATCCTGGGACGCTACGCTCATCAAAGCCCACTTATCATCCATGCGGAACGATCTCCGTCAGCCACTGCTGCCAAAATGAGCGACTTTGTGTCGCATCGAACATTCAAGACCAGCACTTTATTTAACGAGTTTTACCGGCCACTCCGGCTCCACTTTAACATGGGAGCCAGACTGACCCATGAGCCAGGTCCCTTGGTTGCTGTCGGTCTCCTTCGCGCGAGGCGAGACTTCACCTCCCACGACGTGATGCTGCTCAATGTGATGAGTCCGCATCTTATTCAGGCCTACCACAATGCCGCGGCCATCACACGGATGCAGGAGCAGGTAACGGCCAGCTCCGAGACTCTTGAAGAGAGGCACCAAGGTCTCATCTCCGTCACGGAAGATGGAAGCATCCGCTTCTCAACTCCTCTCGCAGATCAGCTGATGCTGCGCTACGACAGAACGGCCAAACGCAATCCTGGCTGCCTTCCACCGTAGCTCCGCAGCTGGCTGCGGCATGAGTATGCCCGTCAATGCTCCGAGAGCCTCCTACATACTCCAAGTCGCCCATTGCGTATCGACGGGGCACGAGGCACCCTCACGGCGCGGCTGCTCCGCCAAGACCAACATGCGCTGCTTCTCCTGGAAGAAGCCCCGCTGCACAATAGACCTCTCAAGCTTAGTCACTTTGGGCTCAGCCGTCGTGAAACAGAGATTCTCGGGTGGGTTGTCCAGGGCAAGACGAATCCAGAAGTCGCCATGATTCTGGGGATCAGCGCTCGCACGGTGCAAAAGCACCTCGAACATATCTACGGTCGGCTGGGAGTGGAAAATCGCCATGCGGCCATCAGCCTGGCGCTCACCGCGAGTCGAATGGCGAGAACGTCGGAAGGGCTAGACTAATCCACATGGAACATCTCGCCACCCACGATATTCGTCGGCTATTCGAGTTTCTCCGAGATCTCTATCTACTGCGGGATCACAATGTGTTTAAGCAGGCGCTGGTCAAAGGCATCGCAGACCTCGTCTCTGCCGATCTCTACGCCTACAACGAAATCAGCACGACCAAGAAGATCGTCACCGGTTATGCATTCTGGCCGGAAAGTTTTCCGCTGGGAGACGGACCGGCCATCATCGGCCAATACCAGCACCAACACCCCGCCGTGGTCCACTTTCTGTCCACCGGCAAGGGAGACGTGACGAAGATCTCTGATTTCATGACCTATCGACAATTTCGTCGCACAGACCTCTACAATGAATATTATCGACCCAAAGGCATTCCGTATGGCATCGCATTCGGCATTTCGCTCGCCCAAGACGGCTTGATCGGGATTGGGCTCCACCGAAGCGGTAGGGACTACAGCGAACGAGATCGGCGGGTTCTGTCGGAACTACATCCACATATCGTACAGGCTTTCGAGAATGCTCAGGCCGTGACCCGGATGCAGCATGGAACCACGGCAATTCACGGTGTGCTGGATGCGCTCGATTCCGCCGTTGTCTGCCTATCGCCGAATTCGACCATCCGATGGGCAACGCCTCGCGCAGAACGAATACTGTTGGAATACCAACTGGTCGGGCATCGAACCCGCGACCGTCTGCCTCGCCGAATCACCGACTGGCTCCAGGCCCAAGAGTCAGAGCTCTCATGCCCAAGCGGGCTACCCAATGCGCTCAGCCCGCTTGTTGTTTCAGGCCCAGGGGGAACTGTCACAATCCGGCTTATGCGACAAGGCCAGACCCGTCTGCTGATGTTGGAGGAAGCGAGACCGCTTGTATCTCAAACGGCCCTTGGCCACCTCGGCTTAAGTCCGCGCGAAACCGTCATTCTCGGCTGGGTCGCTCAAGGCAAGACCAATCCGGAGATCGGCATAATTCTGGGGATCAGCCCGCGCACGGTGCAAAAGCACCTAGAGCATATCTACAGTCATCTGGGAATTGAAAACCGCCACGCCGCGATGAGGATGGCGCTGGATGCTATAAGACAAAGACAACCCACGAATGGCGGGCTATGACCGGAACTGACCGGCAAGTTCGCCCGGCTTGAACACGCCGCGTTCGGTGATGATGCCGGTGATTAATTCAGCCGGGGTGACATCACGGGCAGGAATCAGATTGGAGAAACGCTATGGCGTCGCCATTCGACGCCGGAATTGATCCCACTCTTCCGACAAACCTGCCTGCTTCGCCAACGTCTCAACAGACGCCAGCGCCCTGGTATCTGGCGCCTGCGCCGCGCAAATCTGTTTGGCATCGAGCAGATCGCGCGGCCCTCCGGCATAGAGTTTGAGCAACACCAATGGCTCCCATGCCACAACCGGAACCACGCACCCCAACACGTTCACATCGTGCATCCGTTCAAACACCACAGCGGATAGCGGCCGGGGCAGAAAGATCAACTGAACGGGGATCGTCCGTTCATCCATGCCGCTAGAAGCCGTAATCACTCCGCGCAGCGGATCACCCGGATCTCCCGCTCGATAGGTCCCATGAAGAAAATCCGCCAGCGATTGCGGCGATCCGGCCTGCAGCGCGACGGCAAAGTCGAGGTCCCGCGTCGCCCGCGGCTCTGCCCACAGCGATACGGCTAATCCGCCGATCAAGGCAAAGTGTTCCAGCAAGCCCCTCGTTCGGGCCGCGGCCAATCGTGACACTATGTCCTGAAGGGCTTCTTGGAACATGCTTCACGCAGCAGCCAGCAGGTATCGGACAGCTCGATGGCCAAGGCGAGGCGTTCTCCAGACGACAGCTTGAGAACAGCCGCTTGCCGCTCCGACTCCAGCTGCTCGCCTAGGGAACTGTTCCGCCTGGCTTGTTCCAGGACTTCATAGGATGGAGTCTGCTTCATGATGGGATTATTCTACACGGACTGGCGGCAGAGGCCAACCCTGCTCTCGTTTATCGGAACTGCTTACTGATCTCTGCCGGCTTAAACACGCCGCGTTCGGTGATGATGCTCCTCATAGGCCAGAAAACGCTTAATTCTTCATTCGACGTGTCAACTCCGCCTGCGCCTCGCGGATGATGCGAAGATAGGCAGGAAGATGGGAATAAATCGTCTCGGCCGTCACTTCGTTATAGGTATGACTGGTGAGATTCCGATCTTCTAGCATCTGGAGCCACGGCCTGTCTTCAGAAAGAAGGCCCAACTGAAACGCCGTGCGAAACGTGTCTCTGGGTGAGTAGGCTTCGACTCCTGACTCTTCGGCATACGCCTTCAAACTTTTCCACAACAACTCGAAGGTAAATTCGAACCGTTGTATGGCAGAGTCTCGGACGAATTCGTTGACAGGCTGGTTCAAGGCATTTTCCAGCCGCGCACATGCGGCATCGAGCAATCGCACTAGATTACGCAGCTTGTCGCTCATAGAGCCCCTTCGTGTGCTGAAGAGCGATGGCCTTAAATCGTTCGTCGACTGCAGAAAAATCAACGACGTCGACTTTCTGCAGAATCGGCAACTCGTCAAAGGCGTCACGCAAAGCAGACAGTGCCTCAGGAGCGATGACATGCCCGAGATCGACTCCGATATCGATATCTGACCGCGATCCGGCCCGTCCACTGGCCCTAGAACCGAACACAAACACATTGACCTGAGACTCGGATCCCAAGAGCGTTCGTGCCAATTCTTCTACTTTTGAACGCACCAGCGACAGGAGGTCGTCGTTATTCATGCCACGCTGCCTTCAAGCTCAGATTATCGATGCACGATTAGGCTACATAGCTATATAAATAAAGACGAAAATGCAAGATAGCCAGCCCCAGTCGAGAACACCGCTAGACCCGGAACTGCTTCGACAGCTCACCCGGCTTAAACACACCGCGTTCGGTGATGATGCCGGTGATTAATTCAGCCGGCGTCACGTCAAAAGCAGGATTGTAGACGGCCACGCCGGCGGGCGCGATCGGGTGGCTGCCGTGGATGGTGGTGACTTCTAACGGGTTCCGTTGCTCGATGGGGATGTCCGCGCCAGTCTTCGTCTTCAAATCGATCGTCGAGTACGGCGCTGCGACATAGAACGGAATGCCGTGAGCTTTGGCTAGCACCGCCACGGAATAGGTGCCGATCTTATTCGCCACATCGCCGTTGGCCGCGATCCGATCGGCGCCGACGACGCAGAGCTGAATCTTCCCTTGACGCATGAGCGATCCGGCCATGTTGTCGGTGATGAGCGTCACCGGGATCTTGTCCTGCATCAGCTCCCAGGCCGTGAGCCGGGCGCCTTGCAAGACCGGGCGCGTTTCATCCGCAATGACTTGGATTTTCTTTCCCTGCTCCCAGGCTGCGCGAATCACACCGAGCGCCGTGCCATAACCCGCCGTCGCCAAAGCCCCGGCATTGCAATGCGTCAGGACGGTCTGCCCGCTTGAGATCAGCTCCGCGCCGTGCTTCCCCATGGCTTTGCAGAGCGCAATATCCTCATCAAGAATGGCTTGTGCCTCGGCCAGCAGCGCGGCTTTCACGGCAGGCACCGATTGCGCGCTCAAGGACGCGAGTTTCTTTTTCATGCGATCGATCGCCCAGAACAGATTGACGGCCGTCGGCCTGGTAGCCGCGAGATGCTCGCAGATCGGCACAAGCGCCTGGGCAAATGCAGGGAACTCCGTCGCGGAGACCGCCTGCGCACCCAATGCCACACCCAACGCGGCCGTCACACCGATCGCAGGAGCCCCGCGGACTTTTAATTCACGAATCGCATCGGCCACCGCCCGATAATCCCGGCAGTCGAGAAACTCGACATGCTCGGGCAACCGACTCTGATCGAGCAGTCGCACGAAACCATTTTTCCATTCGACGGTGGGAACCATGGAGGGATCTTCTAGCGGGAATGGAGAGAGAGTGCAAGCCCTAGCGACGGCGGCCGCTCAATTCCAGGATGGTCACCATGCCGACAATAAGGCCGGCTTGCACGAGCAACAGCACGGCCTCCTGAAGACCGGCGTGGCGGAGCGCCATGGCGGAAAGACCGAGGCAAACCGTGAGCAGGAAAATCATGGCGACGCTGGCCTGCCGGGATCCCAATGCCCGCTCTAATCGATGATGCAGATGGTCCTTGCCCACATAGTCCAGCCACTCTTTCACGGAATGCACTTTCCCGGTGACCACACGCTCCACGGTAATATGGATCATGTCGTAGATCAGCACGCCGAAAATCAACAGCGGATTGCTGAACGACACGATCGGACTATGGTTGGCCCAATTCCCTTTGACCGCCAGACAGGCCAGCGTAAACCCGAGGAACGTCGACCCGCCGTCGCCAAGAAATATTTTCGCCTGCTGAGCACCCCGAAAATTGTACGGAAAGAATCCGGCACAGGCGCCGATGACGGCCATCGCCAACCATCCTACGCCGGGCTGGTCGGTTTCAAACGCCACTACCCCCATGAAGCCCGCCATAAGAATGGCGAGACCGCTGGCCAAACCGTCCATGCCGTCAAAGAAGTTAAAGGCATTCGTAATCCCGACGATCCAGAGCAGGGTTAACAGCACATTCGCTACTTCACCGATCCCCCCTGCCGGAAAAAGGGTGAGCACCTTGCCCGACGCGATCACGATCCCGGCCGCCACGAACTGCGCCACGAGTTTCGATGAGGCGGGCAACTCCCGGATATCGTCGATCACTCCGACGATCAACAGCAGCGATCCGGCCAACACAATCGCCGTCATCCAGTCCGGCAGGATTGAATTCATCAGCACGGATCCGACAAAACCCGCATAGACGGCGACGCCACCGAGCCGGGGCGTCGGCTGCACATGAATCTTCCGTTCCGTCGGAATGTCGACGAGATTCCAGTGGTGACTGATCTGAACCATCACCGGCGTGAGGGCGACGCTTCCCAGAAACGCAAATAAGAGCACATAGAGCCAACGCAGCCCCTCCAGCTGAAACAGGTCGCGAACAGCGGGCAACGCCAGCGCAAGCACCCCAATCAACGCCACTGCCATTGCAGGCGTCAGCCATCTCCACGAGCGAGGGCTCACCGCCATCGACAGGTCGTTCTCGATTACTCGCGTCGCCATTCATCCCTCATCGCCATACATATCTGAGCCACTTCTTCATCCGCCAACGACGGATAGAGCGGAAGAGAAAGCGCGTCGTGTTCGGCCGCCTCGCTGGCAGGAAATCCGTCGAGATCGAGATAGCGATGCAGCGACCTGAACACCGGTTTCCGGCATTGTACGCCGGCGCGCTCCAATCGACCGATACAGGCTCTCAATTCATCCGCACCTGATCCCCTCTTGGACGTTCGTACAACGAACCGATAATAGATATGCGATCGTCCGGCCGGCACCGCCGGCACGATTGCCGACGTCCCTGCCAGCGCCACGCGATATTCCCGGGCAAGACTCACACGGCGCTCCAACAATTCCGGGAGGCGGTCCAACTGCGCCAGGCCGACGGCAGCCTGCAGGTCCGTCATCTTGAGATTCGTCGCCTGGGGGATCAACGACGGCGCCCCGTCATACTCTCGCAGCGCTCGGGCTCGCTCAAACAACACGGAATCGTTCGAGAGCACCATCCCGCCTTCCCCCGCACACAGTAACTTGTTCGCATAGAATGAACAGACCGTCAGCGTTCCCACGGAGCCGACCGCCCGCCCCTGCTCAGTCGCCCCCAAAGTCTGCGCGCAATCCTCAATGAGCGGCACGCCGAGACGGGCGAGCGCGGTCAAATCGGCCGGCAATCCGAACAGATGCGGCACAATGATCGCGCGAGTCTTGGAGGTGATCGCCGCCCGGGCCAGGTCGGCGTCGATCTGGAAGGTTTCCGGCTCGATATCCACCAGACGCGCCTGCGCCCCGACGCGCTGAACCGCCTGCCAGGGCGCCGCACACACATAACTCGGCAGAATCACCTCGTCGCCGGGTCCTATGCCCAGGACTCGCAGCGCGACTTCCAGTGCCATCGTTCCCGAATTGACCGCGACGCCGCCGGCCAGGCCGAGGTAGGCAGCCATCCCCCGCTCGAACCGCTCGACGACCGCACCTTGCGCGAGATGGCCGGACTGCAACACCTCGGTGACGGCTCGGATCTCCTGCTGGTCGATCGACGGACGGGAATGCGGAATCATGGTCGTACTCGTCATCATGTTCCAATATTAATAAACAATCGCAAGGGAAGAAACCCTTCTGCGTTTTTCACCCGACCCTGAATCCCGCGAAAATGCGCCGAGGACCGGATCACGTCCACGATACTGAGGGCTTCAATGTTCGTCTTCCTGACTTGCGACGCATGGGCCTCGATGGCCGCAATCTTTTCGTCGAGCACTTGATCGATATCGACAAACACCGTCGGCGCAAAGTTTTGTGTCGTCGGACCTTCGTAGAATAAGACATTCTTCGTGTAACGCGTCGCCGAAATCGCCGCCATGGCCAGATGACGGTGGTCCTGGTGCGTGTCGTCGTGATAATGCACAAAGATAAAATGCGGATCGACTTCCTTGACGACCGCTTCAATCGACTGGATCAGCTCACGTCCCATCGGCACGGCGGTATCCTGATAGCCGCCCCAAAAAATCCGCTCGGCACAGAGCTGCTTGGCCGCCTGCTCCTGCTCGAACTTCCGGAGTTCACCGGCGCCGCCCTGCTCCCCCTCCGTCATCACCATCAAAAACACCCGATGTCCATTTTGCGCATACTTGACCAGCGCCCCGCCGCAGCCGGCTTCGATGTCGTCCGGATGAGCCCCGATCGCCAGAATCCGCATCGCTTCTGTGCCGTCGAATGTCATACCTGCCTCCTCGTCATGGTCGCGATGACACGGTCGCCCGGACTGGTCGAACCCGGCGACTGCGCAGTTGCTTCAATGCGTCAGGCCCCACGCAGAGCAAAAGATCGATGGCCGATAGATTCGGCTCAAATGGCCCGTACATCTGCCCGTACTCGGGATGGAGAAACTCCTGAATTTCCAACTCCACCCCGCTCGCCTCAAACCGCGACTGATCCATATACCCTTCCGCCCCGGGTCCCGCGAGATACTGTGTCGCGCCGACCGCCCGACAGAGATCGACGAGGCGGTCGGTCGGCTCTTCGCGCGCGGCCATCTCAGATGCACAGCGCAAGGGGGTCGTGATGCCATAGGCCTCTAGCAGCCAGCGGATCACCGCCAGATTCAGCTCGGATAGCTTCGTCCAGGGTTCGGCATAGATCGCCCGCAACTCCGGCAGATACCGGTCGCGGAACGGCGACCGCGCGTAGTGCATCCCCAGCGCCCGCAGATGTTGATCGCGCCAGGCCGCCGTCGGGTTGATCGTCACCTCTTGCACGCGTTGACCGAAATGATGCAGCACCGGCACCGTCAGCCATTGCCACCCGTCCGCCGTTTTGATCCGGTTCCGATTCTGCCATTCGTTCTTCTTGAACTGGACCGTGTCCAACACGATAAAACAATCAGCTCGATCGATCTTGTCGAGATAGCCCAGCCACGGCAGAAACTGCGGTTGATGAATCGTGACGCGCATGGGCTACCCGCGTTCCTTCGTCTGAACATCCACGTAAACGGGATTGGTCAACAGCTCGCCGCTCTGGCCGATAACTTCCAGACGGTAATACGTGCCACCGTCCGGCACTGGCTGCGCATCCGCCAATTGGTAATGCACGGGGGTCTCGGCCTTCGTCATGCCGACAATCTCTCCTGACCGGATCAAGCGCAGGGTGACGGGATGAGGCTTGCCGTCACGCGCAGAGAGCCGCACCGTTGCGATCGCGTGCGAGCCGGACGGCAGAGCCACGCGCTCTCCGATGCCGACGGTCGCCCGATCGCAGTCACAAGCAAGGCTGAACTCGTCCAACGTCAACATCACCCGATGATCCCCTTCGGCAACCGCATAGGCATGGCCGGACCTGATCGCCTCCAACACCGCGGCAACCGATCGTTCCTTAGCAAAGACCGTCGTCACCACACGGTCGAGATCCTTCCCCTTATCGGCCAACCCGTGAAAGGCGATCTCCCCGATCATCGTCGGCACAGCAGACTGTGCCGTACCCTTGTGCGCCTGAATCACCTGATCCCAGAGCCCGCCTGCGGCCGTCACCGTTCTCGTATCCTGGTAGAGGCCGCCGAACCCGGCATACCCGCCGGTCAAGACCAGCGCTTCTGGATGGGCATCGGTCCTCACCGTCACTGTTCCCAAGGGACCGAAGGCATGCGACTGTAGATCGCGCGCCTCCGTCATCGACCAGAGCACGACCGCACCGCGTTGATTCGCGACATTCAGTAACACCTGATAAGGTCGATAGCCCAGCTGTGATTCGTATGAACTGAACGGAGGCGTTCCCAGCGGCCAGGCATTCACCAGCGTGGCCACGGCCAACACCAGACAGCATACGGCGACCGTTCGACGCGCCGCACCGATCGGCTCGCGCCAGCCTTCCACCATTTGGCGGCGGGGCTTCCATAAGAACAGCGCGGGAATGACCAAGAGCAGGGGCGCGGCATTCACGAGACTGGCTCCATCCACCGTAAAGGATGCCGGATTCCCGCGTGCCGGGAGCGCCCGATAGTCCTCCGCCCTCGTCAGCCCCACCACCAAGAGATTGCGCTGCGCATCGTGCATCGTCAGATCCCCACGCCAGAGGGAGCCGGTCCAATAGTAGTAGGGAGCGACCTCCACTCCCGGCACGATCACCATCTGCGGGTGGCGCGCTTGCACCGATTGGATTTCTTCGAGATAGCGCTCGACACCATAAGAGAGAACCGAGGGATACCTGACCGTCTTTTTCAGCAGTCCCGGAAGTGGCTGGAGGCCATACTCGTACTCCAGAGAGAAATTGTCGGAGAGTACGATCCCATCTAGGCCCTGTTGCTCAGCCCGGGCCGCTAACGCCTCCAGACTCAAGGTCCCGGTACTGGCCGTGCTGTGGACATGGATGGCGACACGCAGCGGCACCCGCTGCTCCGCGGCCGACACCATCGGCGACCAGACCAGCCCCGACAGCGTGAGACCAATCCAGGATGCGACACCTACCCCGGTTTGCCATACGAAATTATGCATGGGCCTGCAAGGCTCTCCGATATACCAACTCAACGGCATCAACCATGGCCTGCACTCCGAATGCGTGCCCAATCGTGCGCGAGGCGTTCCGGCCGAGCCTATCGGCCAACTGCGGATCGCTCAGGATGCGACGCAACGCGTCGCTCAGCGCCCGACTATCCCCCGCCGCGACCAGCAACCCGTTCTCCTCATGTCGCACGATCGCAGGAATCCCGCCGACCCGGCTCGCCACGACCGGCAGACCCGCTGCCATTGCTTCGATCAACGCGCGCCCCATGCCCTCGTTCAACGAGGGAAAGACAAAGCAGTCCATCCCGGCCAGGCACCGCTCGACATCGTCTCGATGCCCGACCAAATGAATACGATCACGGACGCCCAAGGAGTCAGCCTGTGCGAGCAAGACGTCATGCTGCCCGCCGCTTCCCACGATCACTGCATGGAGCTGCGGAAACTCGTCCTTGAGGTAACTCACGGTTTCGACCAAAACCCGATGACCTTTGATATCCGTCAACCATCCGATCGATCCGACAATGGTCGCGTCCGAAGGACAGTTAAACCACGATGGAATCCGCCTCCCCTCGACGCGCGCACGGCGAAACCGCTCGACATCGATGCCGCTGGGGATCACGGCAAACCGATCGGCCTGGCCGACCGCTCTCGCAAGATGGTCGTCCCGCTCTGCGCTCGTCAACGCCATCAGCCTGCTCGTCACGCGACACAGGATGCGTTCAATCTGTACAAAGATCCGGGATTTCCAGAGACCGAAGTGTCCGTAAAACACATGTCCGTGCGGCGTATGCACGATCACCGGAACCCGCGCGAACCAGGCGGCCACTCGACCGACGACACCGGCTTTCGACGTGTGGGTATGGACGATCGCCGGCCGTTTCGCCCGCAGGATACCGACCACTGTCCATAACGCGCAGAGATCCTTCCAGGGGCTGATCTGGCGAACGAGCGACGGCACGATGACGCAGGAGATCCCCTCCTTCTCCAGGCGACGACACTGTTCCTCTGTCGCCGCCATGCCACCCTGCGCGTCCCACGATCCGGGATGACCGGCGATCACCACCGGCTCATACTGCGTCCGGTCATGCCCTAACACAGTCAACATGGTGTTTTGTGCCGAGCCTCCCCGATCGAGCCTGGTAATAATGTGAATGACCGTGCGCGCTGCCATAGAAATCTCTAAGCCGCCTTTCGTTCCGACACCGGTTTGGCGGAGAGCCGGATGAGATCCGCACAATGCTGCACCCAGTTATACCGGTGCTCAACCAGACTGCGCCCTTTCCTCGACAACCGCTCCAGCTCTACCGGCTCCTCGATGCGACTCAAAACCCGCCCGAGCGCATCGGCAAAAGAAGGACTATCCGTCCCGCTCGCGATCAGAATGGGATCGATCTGGTTCAACACTTCCGGAATCGCGCCGACCGGCGTGCCCACGACCGGCGCGCCACAGGCCAGCGCCTCCACCGTCACCAGCCCGAACCCTTCGAGTTGAGCGGTCGGCATCAAAACCAGATCGGCGGCCTGGTAATACGACACCAGCTGTTCCTCGGGAATAAACCCGACCAGCCGAACGATCTGCTCCAATCGTCGCTCCCTGATACCGGCCTCCAAACAGGCCCTGAGCGGTCCTTCGCCTCCGATCACCAACAGACAGCGCTGACCGGCGTGCTCCAGGGAAGCGACGGCTTCCAGCAGCATCTCCAACCCCATCCGGGGGACCAGATTGCGGACAGTGAAGAGAATCGTCCGATCCTCCGGCAACCCCAACGTTCGGCGCAGCTCTCGTCGAGTGCCAACCGGACGAAAGACGGCAGGATCCGCCGCTCCCGGCACCAGGACTATCCGCTCGGGCGCGATCCCATGCGTCGCCATCACCCGCTGCCGCATGAACTCACTCAGGACGACAATCCGATGACACCGCCACATCACCAGCCACTCGATGCCTCGGCGCGCCAGGGCATTCACATGGCGGCGCAGTTTCGACCACGGCGAGGTGGCTGCCACGGCGCGCGTGAGATACTCCTCGTGCGCCAGAGAATGACAGACATAGAGCCACTCGGCCGCCGCACTCCGCCTGAGATAGAGAGGACCAAGCCCCGAGAGGGCTTGATGGATAATCGCCAGGTCATAGGAAGCTGTCTGAGTCAGACGATCGAACAACTGCATCGCCCCCTGTACAGTCGATCGCACAAAGCTCCACTCATTCTTCCTCGATACAGGAAACCGCCACTCCTTCGCGCCGCCGATCGCGACCTCCATCGACACAGCCTCATCCGCGGCCCGCGTAAGGAGATCCACCTGATGCCCCGCTGCGACAAGACCGACAGCCTGCTGCCGCAAGACACGCTCCGCTCCGCCGATGACCCGTTCGGCCGAGACTTCCGCTAAAAGCACAACCTTCACAATGCCTCCACGGCCATAGCCTGTTCAGAGGCAGGCTGAGCGGCTCGTTCATGCCACAGCTCCAACACCATTAAGGCGTACAGCGGATCCGCGCAATTTCTTCGCCCGCTCTGATGTTCTACCATCAGCCACCGGACATACTCAGGCGCGACATAACCCCGGCGACGGACGGCGGTCTCCGACAACAGGTCCTGCGCCATCTCACGTAGATCTTCGCGCAACCAGCGAGCCAACGGAATCATGAACCCCTGCTTGGGACCGTCAAGAATCGCCTCGGGCACAAGCCCGTGCAGGGCCGATCGCATGAATCCCTTCAGGTGCCCACCCGACAGTCGCAGCGATGGCGCCACTCTCAACGCACAGGCGAGTAGGAGGTGGTCGCAAAACGGAACGCGGAGTTCAAGCGAATGCGCCATACTCATCCGGTCGCCCATACGCAGCAGATCATCGGGAAGATAGGTCTGTAGATCGAGGCCCATCGCGCGATCAACCGGGTTACCTGATGGCCATTCGTCAAAGAGCGGCGAGGGCCGGCTCGGAGAAAACCCGTGGGGCAACGCGCTCCTCATCGCTCCGCTCCAGATGCCGGCCTCCCACTCAGCGGGAATGAACGTCGTCCACCGGCGATATTGCTCGGCCAATGAGCGATGGCCATGCTCCAGAAACCGCTTCACCCTGCCCGCGTGGTCACGACCGGACCCATTTTCACGGCAAGCCCATGCGGCAGAAACAGACAACCACGATCGCATCGTGCGAGGAAGCCTGTGATAGTACGAGGCGAGGCGCATGCCGAGATACCGGGGATAGCCGCCGAACAGTTCATCGCCGCCGATCCCGGACAAGGCCACCGTGACTGAGCGTCGCGCGACTTCAGACACGAGATACGTTGGAATCGCCGACGAGTCCGCAAACGGCTCCCCCATTCCCGCGACCACTCGGGGAAGGAGCGTACGGATATCAGGCTGTAAGATGGCTTCCGTGTGATCGGTTCCAAAATGTGTCGCGAGGAGCCGCGCGTTGGCCAGCTCATTGTAGGACTGATCCTGGGGATGCTCGTAGCCGATCGTAAAGGTCTTGACCGGTCCCCGTTCCTGCATCATGGCCAAGACGGCGGCCGAATCCACGCCTCCGGAGAGAAACAGTCCCACCGGCACATCGCTCACCAGATGCGCATGAACCGTGTCGCGAAAGATCTCGACGAACTGTTCCTTCGCCTCGTCAACCGTTGTCCACTGAGACGATGACCGCGATTGTTCCGGTCGATAGTAGCGGACGGCCTCAACGCGCCCCTGACCGACTCGTAACGCTTCGCCGGGCCTGAGTTGGTACACGCCTTCGTAGACCGTGTCGGGTCCGGGAACGTACAGCGAGGTCAGATAGTCGGCAATGGCTTGCGGACGGATGCGCGCATCGGGTAACGCTTCCAGCAAGGATGGCAGTTCGGACGAAAACAACACGTCGGTACCGGTTATTCCCGTTCCCGGACGAGTGGCATAGTAGAGCGGCTTGATCCCCAATCGATCCCGGACCAACAGCGCTTCCTGGCGCTCCCGATCCCAGATCGCGAACGCATACATTCCTCTCAGGCGCGCGAGACCATCGATTCCCTCCTGCTCATAGAGATGCACCAGCACTTCGGTGTCGCAGCGGGACGTCAACCGGTGACCGCGATCCAGTAACTCCTGACGCAAGGCACGATAGTTATAGATTTCCCCGTTCAACACCGCCCAGACCGAGCCGTTTTCATTCTGCACCGGCTGCCGGCCCCCGGCGGGATCGATCACGCGCAGACGGCGAGCCCCGAGCGTGACCCCGCCCTCACGGTGAAGCCCCTGTTCATCCGGACCCCGATGGACCAGCCGCCGGAGCATCCGGGAGACCAAGGCCTCCTCACTCGAACCGATGATGCCGCAGATCCCACACATCTGGTTACTTGTCTTTCCCTTCGGTCACCGTCCGCTCACGCCGCTCCAGTTCTTCCCGCTCCCGCTCATGCCGGGGTGAAACGGTCTGCGGCGGCACATCGACCGGCTCATACCGCAGATGCTTGGCCGACCCGACTGAGGTCAACAACATGCGCACGCCGAGTGCGGCCACTGCGCCGAGCAGACAGACGATCAACACGCTGCCCCAAAATCCGATCCGCCGCTTCCATCGGCGGCGGCTCTGCCGGCTGATCGCGCTCACGAGACTCCATCCTTCCGCCGGGCGATCAATTCAAACGATGGTGCCCAAACCAGGCGACCGGCGCTCAGCCGATAGGCCAGATCCGCCACCATCGACAATCCCCCTCCAACGAGCCTCCACTTCAGCCGGCGCCCCCAGGAATTGGCGCTCGTGACCGGACCCAGACTCGGTACGGAATTGCGCAGAGAAAGCACCTCAAAGCCGCTGGTCTCCATGAGCGTCTTCAACGCGCTCGGCGAATAACTGAACAGGTGAAAGGCCTGGTCGTACTGGGCTCCGCACCAACGGACAGGCGTTCGCATTCGCTGATGAAACAGCCCATTCGACACTCGCACTGCAATAATCCCTTGAGCGTTGACCTGATGCGTCATAGCTCTCACGATGGCCGCAGGATCCGTCACCGTTTCCAGGACATTCACCAGCGTCACCACATCGAACGGGCCTCCCGTCGATTGCCCGAGCTCTGCCGGCGACAGGACTCGTAACCCTTTCCCCCTGGCTCGCTCGGCGGCTCCTTGGGACACTTCGACACCGGTGCAGTCCCATCCCGCCTCGCGACAGAGCATCAGGAACGCGCCATCGCCGCAGCCGATATCGAGCAACCGTCCCGGAGGTCTTCGCCACTCCAGCAGATGCGCCAAGACGCTGGCAAACACCGGCTGCCGATCGGCGGAACTTTCCGCGGCGCCGTAGGACCCGTCATAACTCTCCCGATAATATTCCTCCACGATAGAGGAAGAAGGCCGAGGACTCAGAAACACCAGGCCGCACGCCGGACAGGCGACATACCGTCTTGTCGAGGTCTGAAACACCTCAGACGGACTCCCGCCGCCCCCGCAGGGGCACACCACAGTTTCCATCTCCAGCGGCACCGCGAGGCTCATGCGACCTTCCTGCTCCATGAGGGCGCGTCGATTCCTTCTGCCCGTAAGGCTTCATCAAACACCGCCACCGTCTTTTCGACCATCCGGTCGACCGTAAACCGCGCCTGCACCACCGCACGCCCGGCTACTCCCAATTGCATCGCCCGTTCAGGATGCTCCAAGAGAGATTCAATCGCACATGCCAATCCACCCACGTCACGAGCGTTTACCAAGAGGCCCGTCTTCATGTGATCGATCACTTCAGGCACCCCATTTACCCTCGTCGCAATCACCGGCTTCCCCATGGCCAACGCTTCGAGAATGACAAACGGGAACCCCTCGGAATGCGAGGGCAGCACCACCACATCTGCCGCTGCATAAAACTCCATCACATCGTCGCGAGATCCGACAAACCGGCACATCGACGAGAGCCCCCGAGCACCGGCAAGCGCCTCCAGCGGCTGCTTCAATTCCCCGTCACCCACGCACACACAGTGCAACTGCGGCCATCGCTCCCGCAGCAGAGCCAAGGCTTCAATCAAGTCGCCGTGCCCTTTGGGTTGGCTCAGCCGAGCCACCATGACCAGCAGCGGACCATCGGTGAGGCCAAACTCACGACGCACCCTGGTTCGATCAACCGCATTCTGAAACAAGCGGCGGTCGATCCCGTTGTGCACGGTCTCCGCCAGGTTAGCAGCCGCCGGATCGTCTTGAATCACATCGCGCCGGATGGCGTCTGACACACAGATAATCCGCTTCGACCATGGCAGGGTCGCCCGAAGCGCCGTGGAATACATCCAGCGTTTCAATCGGCTCACCTCGTAGTCAGCGATCGAATTGTGCGCCGTGGAAATCACCACGGGAACTCCCGCCAGCCATCCGGCCACCCGGCCATAAAAATTCGCCCGGGCGCCGTGCGTTTGAAGAATGGTCACATGCTCTTGAGAAAGCACTTGCACTAATCGCATCAGAGCAAAGGGGTTGAAGAGAGGCTCCAAATGCACCACGCGCACATCCGCACCCCGGGCCTGCATGCGCCCGACGAACGAACCCTCCTCCGGACAAATCAGAATCGGCCGGAAGCGTGAGGGATCGAGGTGCTCGCAGAGCAATTCCAGATAGCGCTCACCGCCGCCATAGGAGGCCGACCCGGCCAGCTCTGCGACTACGATCATGCCGACGCCCTCTCTCTCTTCATCCCGACAATCATTGACCCGTTTCCCCGCTTCGGCACGAACAGCATCTCCAGCGCCACCGTCAGAAGTACCGCCGGCAACAGCAACAATCCGATCCCGCTGACCCTGCGTCCCTCGCCATACGAAAATGTTTCCTTGAGGAGTCCCACCCATCGACCGAACGTGGGGCGCGCGTCGAGTACCGTCACAGACCGCCGCTCCAGAGCCTCGGTCAACTGTGACAGACTGAAACCCTCATGCACATGGTCGTCTCCTGACCGATGAGCTCGGAAACGATCCGGCGCCTCTTCCTCTCCGGATCCGAACCAGAATCGCTGTTCCAAACTCGGCACATGAATGAAGAGCAGCCCCCCGGAGCGCAACGCTGAGACCAATCGATCGAGCGTCCCTTCGAAATCATCGATATGTTCAAGCACGTCGATGGAATAGACCAGATCGTACTCACCGATACTTGCCAGCCGCGCGAGGTCCGACTCGATCACCGACACATTCGTGCGCGGCAGCGCATCTCTTACCTCACGGTCCACATGCAAATCCCATCCGACGAAGGAGCAGGTCGGATAGCGCCCCGCCAGCATCGCTGTCAACTGCGCCTCAGGACCACAACCGGCATCCATAACTCTCCGCCCCCCCTGCCGCAGGAAGGCAGCCACCTTCCATTGCAGATAGAGACCCTTAATGACCAGACCGGCATGAAATCCGCCCAGCCACCGTTCAGATAGAGGACTGGCCACTGTTCTATAGACCTTATCGAAGACGGAGATCATCGTGTGTGCTGTGCCTCCGCCGTCATTGTTTGGGTTCGACATCTCATCGCTTCCGCCCCACGATCAGGAGACTTCCCCGCAAATGCGGGACGGCATAGAACGGCCACTTGGCCCAATCGATCGCCTGTTGCTGTGCCGTCAGTCTGCAATCCTGCGTATCCTCCCCCAGAAAATGCTGCGACTCGACAATCTCAAACCCTGAAGTCCTGAGCATGTCAGCCAGCTCATGCATCGCATATTCGCGGGCATGAGGACGCCATTCATCGTTTGGATCGTCATATCCGGGAGGGGCCAAGCGATCATTGAGTGTCCGGCCGGCCAGGAGCTTCATCACATTTCCGATACGGGTGACGTTCGGCGTCGTGATCACGATGCACCCGCCCGGCTGGAGAATACGATGGGCCTCCGCCAGCAGATGAAAAGGCGAGGTCAAATGCTCAATGATCTCCAGTGCGAATATCAACCTGGCAGCCCCCCCCATCGGCACGGCGGTCGGATAGCCCTTCAGCTCAAACTGCTTCCCCGCCGGATCCAGATTGACCGTCAGGATGTCAACATTTACGTCCTGCTTCATCAACTGCACAAATTCAGGACTGGCCATCAGACCGGCCCCCACGAGCCGGGCCGATCTCGTCGGTTCGGTCAGGCGCAAGAGCCTCAACAGGCTGCCGGGAAACGGACCAAAATCCACGATGGCCTGCGGTCCCTGCGGCAACCAGCGCAGTCCGCTCCGCAACGCGACGTACAACCGATCCCGACACTTCAGCGCATGATGCATCGGGGTGGTAAAACGAGGATCCTCGCTTCCGAACACCTCATAGCGTGAGGGACGAAACTCCCGCATCACGCCATCAAAGCCTGATCTGGTCAATTCATAACTCATCAGCTCAGGATCTCCGACCGATCAGAAGCAACGTGTCGCACAACCAGGTGAACCCTATGGCAGCCAACGACTCATAGCGCTGCCGGAGTCCGGTGACGGTCACGAGCTCAAATCCACCACGAACCACGAGCGCCGCCAGCAAGGCCGCGTTGAACGAATGCAGATGGCGCTCATCCGCCGTCACCGATGGGACGCCTCCCCGCAAAGCCTCCAACCGAAATCGCCAAAAGGCGACGTTCGGCACCGTGATCACAACATACCCGCGAGGACTAAGGACCCGGTGAAATTCAGCCACCGCCCGACCCGGCTCCACGAGATGCTCAATCACCTCGCTGGCGACCACCAGATCGAGACTGCCGTCTGGTTCAGGAAGGCGCTCAACATTAAGATCGACCGCATACTTTCGATCCAGCCCTTCGGCGCGATCGAGTGCCGCGGCCGATAGATCGCAACCATGTACTACGACACCAGGCAACACCTGCTTGATTGCTCTGGCAAGCCGGCCATCGCCACACCCCACATCGAGCATGCGCTCAGGCGCCAGTGCGGCCACCCTCCGACTGATCTGGCCGTACCGCCGGACTCCTTCAAACGCACCGGCCGCGGCCTTCCAGCCGTTCCACTCGAGATCATACTGCTCACGTTGGCTCATAGCTTGTGGCATCACTCGTTATCCTCGTAGTCCTGCCGGAGACATGACTGCCGAATCAGCCTCGTCATGCCCCAGCCAGACCCGTCGCAACGTTGTCCACATGGCTTGAATCTCCTGCCGTCGATCGGAGGCATGCGAGCAGGCGGTCACCATCAACTTGCGCATCACTCCAACGGCAATCCAGCCCTTCATCAGAAATCGTCGGGGTTGCGCAAAATGCTTTTCCACATAGCGGATGCGGCTGAGTTCCCATTGCTTATTGAGGCCTGGCCGGTTCGTGCGGCTGCTCCGTCCGAGCAGATGCACCACCTCCCCCTCCGCCACATATCGAATGCGATAGCCCAACTGCTGAACCCGACGACACAGATCGACATCTTCGAAATACATGAAGAACCGTTCATCCAATCCGCCCAGCCGGTCGAACAACGCTTTGCGAATCATGAGGCAGGCGCCGTTGGCCCAATCGACATCCTGCGATTGCGTGAAGTCCATCGGGGGCACAGTCCCGACTAATCGCCTGACGACCAGAGGCAGCGTCTCCGAATACCGTACATGGTCACGAATAGAAGGAAAGGGGAAACACGACTGCAGCACCTGTCCCTGCTCGTCACGCTGGAGGCAACTCACAGCTCCGATGTCCAGATGCTGTTCCAGACCGGTCACCATCGTGCGGAGCGTGTGCCGCTGCATCACCGTGTCGCTGTTCAGCAACAAGAGATACCGCCCCGAGCTGACGGATGCCGCCTGGTTGCACGCTTTGGCAAAGCCGCAATTCTCGGCATTGGCAATCACCGTGAGGTGCGGGAACCGAGTCTGTACCGCATCCACACTTCCGTCGTGGGAGGCGTTATCCACCACGATCACTTCATAATCCACCCCCGTCGTTCTGTCCTGAACCGATTGCAGACAGGCGAGGAGCAGGTCGCGAGTATTGTAACTGATGACGGCGATCGACAGATCCACGTGGCCTTACTCCTCTTGTTTCACGGCGCTGAGCATCAATTCATTGCCCGCCCATCGCCAGAAGGGCAACAACCCTTGCTCCAGCCGATGGAGCCCGCGCGCCATCGGGCCGGCATCGCTGGGCCGTAAATTTCCCCGTGCATGTCCCTGGCGCCGGATGAGCAGGCTCTTTTCGTAATTCACCTGCGAGAGGAACGGACGAGTCAACATCCGTTCGACACGAAATCCCGCCCGCTCCACACAGGCTTTCAAGGTTTCAGGCGTAAAGAGCCATAGATGCCGGGGCGGCTCGAGCGCCATCCAGTGATCTGCAAAGAGTCGGCTCATCAGGCCCGAAAAATTCGGTGTCGTCAGGACCAATCGTCCTCCGTCCTGCAACACCCGATGGCACTGTCGCAAATGACTGATCGGATCGGGGACATGCTCGATCGCATGCACCATCGTAATCACCGCCATACTGCGGTCCGCCACACCAACCGACTCCAAGGTTCCCACCTTCACCGGGACCCCGTAGCTCTCCCGCGCAATCCGTGCGGCCTGCGGAGAGAGATCGATACCCAGCACCTTCCATCCCAACGCTTTCATCGCCGACAGATAGCCGCCTGCCCCGCATCCGATATCCAGCAACGTCCCGCCCTCGACAAAGGGAGGACACAGCTCATCGCGGCCATACCGCGCCCGATCTTGTAGAGCGGACACATGACCGAGCACCCGCCCGGTCACCGGAGCCCACCACTCCTGCCGCTTGAACTGGGTATAGCCGAAGACCTCGCTCAAAATCATGGCCCGCAAGGCATCGCGCATTCCGGCCGCCGGGCGAATCAGGTCTGCGCCCTGCGTGGCTCCCTCGTGGGGCTCGTAATCGTCCGGATAACACTTCGGAATGTCCTCCATGATCGGTCTCGGGCTCTGCCAGACCAATCCACAGGCGGCGCAGCGGGCAAAGCCGAATTCGCCTTCGACGGAATAGAGCCGGTCACGCAACCCCTGAAACAGTGTCTCACCGGGTGCACCGCACAAGACGCACTGGCTAACAATCTCCGTCGTTAGTGCCGGCATACCACCGCCTCGGCCAGCACTTCAGCCCGCATGTTCGTCGGATAGTGAAAGGCTTCCTGCCCCACAGCCAGTCGTACCCGTTTCGCCAGTTCCACATTCCACCACTGCAAGGAGCGACGCCCCCCCAAGACTTTCACCAGCCCCCCGATGAGAACGAGCGCGGAATTCAAGGTCAATACCAGCCACAAGACTCCGGCACTGAGAAGTCCTGCATGCTTGCGGTAGTACCGGATCAGTCCGATCAAGCTATCGGCCACGCCCTGGTCCGGCATAGCTCCGACTCCCCCGGCTCCGCCGTGATGCATCACTTCGGCTTCCGGCAAGAGAAACAGGCGATGCCCTGCGTCCCGCAACCGTCGGCACAAATCCACGTCGTTGTAGAAAATGGGAAACCGCTCGTCGAAGAGCGTCTCGGCCTCAATCGTTGACCGGCGCAGCATCAAGCAGGCGGCCGGCGGCTGTTCGACTTCCGTTACCACATCGAAGGGCTCGTCCAGCATGTAGAAGTCGCGCATCCACCGGTTGCGCGGAGCCACATTCCGGAGCAGCGTTTCGGACCACAGGATGGATGACCATCGCGGCAACCGCTTGTGATACCGCTGCAGCGTGCCATCCGGATTGCGCAACACCGCCGTCGCACCGGCTCGCCGCGGATCTGCATCGAGAAAATGCACCAGCTGTTTCACAGCACCGCTCCGCAGCTCCGTATCGGGGTTCAACAGCAGCACATAACGGCCCTGCGCGCGTTCAAACGCTTGATTGTTGGCTCTGGCGAAGCCGGCATTCTCCAGATTGCGCAGGAGTTCGACCGATGGAAACTTGGCTGCCACCAATTCAGCGCTCCCATCGATAGACCCGTTCTCGACCACCAGCACCTGCGCCGCGAGGCCAGCGACACCCGTCTCAATGGAAGCCAGACAGCGCTCCAGGAGCGACCGCGTATTCCAATTCACGATGATAATCGAGACATCTATCGGGCCTTTGGCATCAACCCTGGTCATCATCTTATGAGCCCCACAGCATGCGCAGGCGGAGAGACTCGCGTGACCACACGTGCCAGCCATAGACACTGATCCCGGCCAGACCACACAACGCGCCCAGCCACTGCGCGATCCACATCGACGGCACGGCCTGACTCAGGGCCACCCCGCTCCCCACCAGAGCCACCAGGCCGCCGGCCCATCGCAGCGGTGCAAATGCCGATACAGCTTCTACGCCCAGGATTTCCACTGTGGCCTTAAGATGCAGGCCGAGCCCCACGAGAAATGTCAGCGCCAAGGCCCACGCGGCTCCTGCCAGCCCCCAGGCAATCGTGAAGGGAATCACCATCGGAACGTAACAGGCACACATCACCGCCCAAATCTTTGTTTGGAGGTCCGGTCGGTTCACGCCACAATGGAAAGCCGCCATGACGCTGCAAAAGGCCGCCGCAATCGCAAACAGGCACAACACCCGCAACGGCTCGATCGCCGCCGACCAGGATGGGCCGAACACAAACGGAACCAGATACGGGGCCAAAATCGCCACGGCCATCGCACTCGGCACGACGATCATTCCGGTCAGGCTCATTTGCAGGCTCAGAGCCCGCAACGCTCCGGCACGGTCTTTTTGCATGAGCGCGTAGGTCGGCAGACTGATCTGAGAAATCACACTCATCGCCCGGATCCCGATCATGGTCGGGATCGCCATCGCCAACTGATATTGGCCAAGGCCCCCGACCCCCTGTAATCGGCCGACCACAAAATCTCCACCGCTCATCACGGTAAACAGAAACCACGCCGTGACGTTCTGATACCGGCCGTAACTCCAGAGACTCTGCAAGGCCGTGCGATCAAGCGACCAACGGATGCGGCAGGGCGCAATCCAGAAGGAGAGGAGCGAGCCAAAGAGAAACGCGATCAACTGGCCCCCCAGCAACGCCCAAGCACTCTGCCACCACCAGGCCAATCCTATCGTGACGGCGGACTCGACCAGGCGACGACTGAGATCGAACGACACCCGCCGCCGAAGATCCAGATGTTTGAGCAGAACGAACAACGCCGGGCTGTGCAGCGACTGTAAGAGGACGCCCACTGCATGGACCCGAAGAAAGAAGCCCAATTCTGGAATCCGCAGGCTGCCGGCAATGACGTCCGCCAGTCCCCAGAGACCGACGGTCAGGACAACCCCTCGAATCACCGACAAGGTCCAGGCTACGCGCAGATCGGCGTCGGTCACATTCGGCTTGGCGATCACCGCCGGCTCAAGCCCTAACTCCGAGAACGTCTGAATCGCCAGAAGAACAGCCGCAGAAGCCGCCATCAATCCAAAGTCACCAGGCAACAGCAACCGCGTCAGGACGATGAGTTGGAGAAACCCCATCCCTTTCTCAAGGACAAACCCGGCCATGGCCCACCCGCCGGCTTCCAAGACCCGATGACGAATGCGCACCGCATCGGGGACAGCCGTGTCAGATTCGCCCGAGGTGACCGGCTCATGATTTGATGACATCGTCATCAGGCACACACCCGTTCACGCAGTGGTTCAACGGGACACACTCCCAAGACTCGCTCCAATTCCACCGCTCTCGCCTCCCAGGTATGGGCTCCCAAGACAGCGCGACGACCGGATTGTCCCATCTTGCTTGCCGCCGACGGATTTTGGATCAGACCGCACAGTCCTTTCGCCAGGGTACGCACATCGTCAGCTTTCACCGATACACCGGCGCCCAGCGCTTCCACGAGATCCCCGTAGCCTTCTCCTGCCGTCGCCACCACCGGTCTCGCACAAGCCAGATATTCCCAGAGTTTCATGGAATCGCCCGGATAGAAGCGAACAGGACGATGGAGCACGACGCAGAGATCACTCGCTCCGATCCACCAGGACACTTCGTCAAATGGCACGCGCCCGACGAACGACACGGCCTCCTCCAGTCCCTGTCGGCGCACCAACGCTTCCAGTGCCGGTTTGGTTTGTCCATCGCCGACCAAGAGCAGCGTGGCGTCCGGGTGTTCGAGACGGACCAGCGCCATCGCCTCCACGAGCGTATCCAGCCCATGCCACGGAAAGAAACCTCCGACAAATCCGATGTACGGCCGATCCGGGCTCAGGCCCAGGCGACGGCGGGCCTCCGCCTTGTCGCGCGGCACACAGACCAAAGGATCTACTCCGTTTCGAATCACGCGGCACCGGGCCGGCTCGACTCCCCATTCGCGCTGCATCCATTGCGGGATCTCCCGACAGACGCTGACAACGGCCTGCGCCTGCTGTGCCGACACACGCAACGCCCGTTGCACCAGACCGCGGATCGGAGCCCAGCCCCATAGGCCGGTCAATTCTTCCGCCGGCAATCCATTCACAAACAGCACATAGGGACACCGCATCACCCGGGCGCACCAGAGGGGAGCCATCTGGCCCGGCGAGTCGAACCAGAGAAGGATCTCCGGTTTCTCTCGCCACATCGCCAGACACAGAGCGACCGCCGAGGCCACGAGATACAGCAATGGTCGAAGCACAGGAAGCCGGAGCACCGTCACCCAGACCGGGTGCGCATCACCTAACCGAATCGCCTTCTCCGTTCCAGCCCGGGGTTTCGGAGCGACGACACGCACCGCATGCCCTCGAGCTGCCAGGGAGCGCACAAACTCCACCACCTGACGGCTTCCGCCACCGGCGACCCCCAACTCCTCATCGCAATAGACCAGAATATTCATGTCACCCTAGGAAACAGCGCTAAGCGATGGCGACTCGCGCCTGACCGTCATCGCCACAGGATTGGCCGCAGACCGTTGCCAGAAGGCCCCGGTCCAGTCGATGAGCTGAATCGGATCGGTAATGCCCTGTGCCTGACGGAAATCTTCAATCGCCGCACGACAGGTCGGTAACCCATAATCATCGACAATCACATATCCCCCGACCGAGACCTTGGAATACAGAGCGACTAACGCCTCTATCGTGGACTCATACAAATCTCCGTCGAGCCGCAACACCGCTATTCTTTCCACCGGCGCCCTCGGCAGCGTGTCGCGAAACCATCCCGGCAAAAATGCCACCTGCTCGTCCAGAAGGCCGTAGCGCGAAAAGTTCGCCTTCACCTGTTCCAGCGGAATGGCCAACTCGGAGTACTTCCAGAGCGTGTCGCCCGCATCGACCGGATAACGAGTCGGATCCGGTGGCGGCAAACCCCGGAATGAATCGGCCAGCCAGACTTTCCTCGACGTATCGCCGTAGGCCTTGAGAATGGCGCGCATAAAGATCGAGGAGCCGCCCCGCCAGACGCCGGTTTCAATAAGGTCGCCGGCAACACCGTTTCGAATGACGGATGTGACACACTGTTGAAGATTCTCCAGCCGCTTCAGGCCCACCATCGTTTCTGCTTCCAGCGGCCAATCGCGTCCTTCCTGACGGGCATCGGCTCGATCCGGCTCGACGTGGACCAGCTCCATCTGTGCCTGACGGGCAAGATGCTGCAGCGGTTTCAGGATAAGTCCCCGCCATCCGTTAAGAGACGCCGCCATCGGGCGGTATTTTTCCCTCCAGAGCATTCTGGTCAGACATTGCTTCATCAGGTGCAGATATAACTCCTGGGGCGTCGTACCACTGACCGGTTCCGGCATAGGCTGATTCATGCTCTCTCACCTGCATTGTTAATAAGCGCTCGCTGTTGACTCTGTTGGTGGGGGACCATCTTCTCGACGAGGTCGCGCAGCCTCTGTACGATCGCCTCCCATCCGCATCGTTCTTCGACAAAGGTACGGCCATCCTGGCCCAACCGCTGGGACTCCTTGGGCCGATCGAGCAATGCGAATACGGCGTCGGCCAGAATCTCAGCGCGATCCGGCTCGACCAGGACAACGCCATTCGACAGGGCAAACAACGCGGCAACTGAGGGGATCGCGCTCGCCACCACGGGTTTTCCGCAGGCCAGATAGTCGAATATTTTGACCGGCGAGGTCTCTCCCCGACCCCCGCAGAACGGCGCGACACACACATCCATGGCTCCGATCAACAGCGGAACGTGCGCATACGGGACTCGACCGGTCCAGGTGATCCAACGAGTAAGGCCTCGCTGAGCGGCCTGCTCGCGAAGGGCCGCGGCTTCCTCGCCGTCCCCTACCATCAAGAGCCGCACAGCCGGACGTCTCGCATGCAGCCGTTCAAACGCCTCCAGCAATGTTCCCAATCCCTGATACCGATAGAAGCTCCCGACAAACCCGATATACTCACAGGCTGGATCCAACCCCGCCTCTTGCACGCAGCGGTTCGTCTCCATTGGATGGAACAACGACGTATCCGTCCCGCTCGGGAACAGCGCCACGCGATCAGCCAGCACCCCGTACTCCGTTTGCACGAGCCGGCTCAATCCTTCCGTCAACGCGACCACGCGATCACAACGTCGCAACGCAAACGAAGCCAGCGCGTGCGTCATGCGCCCACGCCATCCGCGGGCACCCCACGGGGGAACCGGCTCTCCGTTTATTTCACAAATACAGACTGCGCCAAAGATCCGTGCGAGCAGGAGCGGATGAAGACTTTCCATCCAACGGTAGTAGACCACCGTCGGCCGCTTGCGGAAGCCTCGCCAGAGCCCAGAGATGAATGCCCCTACTGCGTAGCTGATCGGACGAATGACCGATCCCGGCAGCATGGGAATCGGCGCCACCTGCGATCGCCTCGGCATCAACGCCGACCGATACCTCGGAGCAAACACGGTGACCTCGTCGCCGACGGACACTAACGCATCGGCTACCGCCCAGATCCGCACCAACCCAACCGGGTCGGTCGGCGCATCCGGTTCATGCCAATAACAACAGACCCACCAGTTCATACGAACCTCGCTTCACCGGCGACCGGCTCTTCGGCCTTCGAGAGCCGCGGCAGAATCATCACCAGCCCCGCGCACAACCAGAACGGTTCCATGATCCGTATGATGATAAAGGTGTTGGCCCCCACGGCATGAGCCAGCATCGCAATAAGGCCGAGCCAGACGCCTAAGGCCAGTCCCTTCGCAAACGGATCGTCCTCCGATGCATAAATCATTCGAGTGCTCAGCCATAGCCGCACGGTAATCACCATGAACGCAAGGAGGCCGGCCAGACCGGTCTCACCGATAATCTTGACGTACTGCGCATCGGCCCAGGCATAGCCGGTAATCCCTCGGCCAAGAATCGGATTATGGACCCAATCCTGCAGCACATAGGCCCAGGACCGAAGACGCTCCGATGTCGACAAATCCAAACCGACTTTCCCGACTTGAATCTCGCCGCCGTACTGGCGGCCGAAGAAGGTTTCGTTGATGCGAGTCTTCACATTGTCGGGAGCAAAGAGCGGCAAGAGTGCCATGGCGAGCAACAGCAGGACCACGACCCGCGGTTTTCTCCACTGAGACGCTCCGACGGCCACGATCAATACCGCTCCGGCCAGATACGAAGAGCGTGAGAGTGTGGCCATCAAGGCCAGCAGCCCGCATCCGCCCAAGACCAACAGCGCGATGCGGATCGGACCGGTTTTCATGTGAATCAATAATCCCGTCACAATAGCGAGGAGAAACACAAGGTAGCCGCCCAGCGTATTGGGCTCGCCGACTTCGCCCTCAAACGGCGCGGTCGCCCGTTGCCCGCTCGGAATCTGATAAATAGCATAGAGGCTGATCATGAAGCCAGTGATGAGCAGTGCGGTCACCAATCCGACAACCTGCTGTTTGGAGGTCACATGATTCACCACCATGAAATATACGAAGAAATATTCGAAATACTTCAACACGAAGAAGAACCCGGTGACCGGTTGCACCCGACCGGCCATCACCCCCATGAGCGTCGCCACCACGCAGACGATCATATACGCCGCAATGGGGCGATTGAGGGGGGTCTCCCGAAACAGGCCGAGCTCCCGGTACACGACGGTCTTGACCAGCCATCCGAAACCGATGATGACCAAAAATACATCGTCCAGTCTGAAAGACAATTCGCGAACCCCGACGCCACGCCCCTCTACTCGGCCAACGGCGATTTCCGGCGAGAGGAGCATGGAAAAGATGAGCAGATACAGCGCGGCCGGCACCGACGTAAAAGCGATGACGACGATAAAGAAGCCTAAGGTGGCCTGCAATCCGACGATCGGAGTGGTCAGCGTCAAGCCAAGCGCGAGGATCACGGCTAATGCCGTGACGACGATCACATCGTTCGGTTTAACAGCGGCGTAATACACAGGATCCGGACTCCCATCTCGCTCACCGATATTCGTAACGGTACAGCCCGTACTCAGGAGTCACTTCCGACTTCACATTGGTGAGCACCACCCCCATGATGTTCGCCTGCGCATGATCCAACAGGAACTTGGCGCGTTTCAGTGCGTTCCGTCCGATTCTCCCGACTTGATACACGAGAATCGTGCCATCGACGCGCGAGCTGAAGGCGACCGCATCCGTGACCGGCAGGATCGGAGGCGTATCGAAGAGCACCATGTCATAATCCTGCTGCATTTCATCAACCAGCAGTTTGATCTTATTCAGGTTCAAGAATTCATTCGGGTTGCCCGACTCAGATCCGCTCGTCAGAACATGCAGATTATCCAGTCCGGGCGTGTTCATCATACGGTCTGCGCCGATAGGCCCCAACATCAGATCCGAGGCCGACCGCACGTAGGATCGCCACGACGTGGTTCCGATTAAGGCATCGACCAATCCCGGCTCGCGATCCAGGCCCAACCGTTGATGGACGATGGGCTTCCGAAGATCTGCGTCGACCAGCAGTACTCGCTGTCCTTCCTGCGCCATGGTGATCGCCAGATTGATGACCGACGTACTTTTCCCTTCGCCGAGTCCTGCGCTCGTAAAGAGTATCGACTTCACTTTTCGATCCATGCTGGCGAACTGAATATTCGTGCGGAGCGACCGGAGACTCTCCGACAGCACCGATTTGGGATCGACCAGGCAGATCAACCGCGACAAACTTTCCACAGTGGCCGGTGGCGTCGAGGCAGGCAGCGCCGCCTTCGCCTGTTCCACCAACTCACGATGATCGAATTGCGGAATAATTCCCAGCACAGGAACCTTGAGAAATTCCTCTACCCCTTCGATGGTGCCGATCGATGTATCGAACGATTCCCGGGCAAACGCCAGCACCACCCCCATAAACAGTCCCATCAGCGAACTGACCATGATGTTCAAGAGCATATTGGAAGCGTTGACTGCCGCTATTGGCGTAATCGCTGGTGCGATGATGGTCACTTCCTCGATCTGTCCTGCGCTCTTGATCAAGAGTTCCTGATGTTTGACTTTCAGCGATTCGAGAAGATCCGCGTTGACCTTCACGTCGCGCTCCAGCCGGCTCATCTGAATGGCGGCTTTGGGAAACGCCATGTACCGTTCCCGATACAGGCGAATCTGCTGGCCCAGAGCAATGCCCCGCTCATCCAGGGTTTTTTGCTTCGAGCGTAACTCCCGCACCATTTCAGCCTTCACACCCGCAATCTTCTGCGAGAGCTCCTTCACCACCGGATGACTCTCCGTATAGTTAATCAACAAGGCCGTTCGCTCCTGCCCGAGGTCCAGGAGACGCTGATTCAGCGCCGTCAATTGCGCGTACTGCTCTTCGGTAAAGATACGAATATTGTCCTGCTCCAGCGTGCCGTCATTCCGGCTCAAGACCGCGATCTGACGTTCCGCCTCGCCCCGGTTGCGCACAACGGTATTGTGCTGATCTTCCAGCTTCGTGAAGGTCTCCAGCGCGGCTTTCGCCTCGTCGGTGAGAAAGACCTGGCCTTCCCGCTCCTTGAAGCGTCGCAGCGCTTCCTCAGCCTCGGCCAGCTGTCTCTCCAGCTCACGAAGCTGGTCCTCCACAAATCGTCGAGACTCTGTGACCAACCGATTCCTGGCCGCGATATTTTCCTGGCGATAAGACTCCGCGACGAGATTGGCCATCTGTTCGGCCATGCGCGCCTCGCCCGCCGTAGCGGTGATTCTGATGATGTTCGTATCGCCTTCCCGTTGCGTCTTGATCTGCTGGCCGAAGTCATAAATTAGATTCAAATGTTCTGCAGACCGCTTCTGCTCCGGCGTCAGATCGGATGGCACCACGCCCAACTGCATCGCTACCCGCTCCATGACTGGGAAACTTCGGATAAACTCGGACTGCGTAATCAGATCGTTGGCGTTGGAGAAAGACATCGACTCCAAGAGCTGTTGCACCACGGTCGTCGACCGGTCAAATTTCACTCGCGACGACGCTTCATACACAGGCGGCGGTTGCAGCAACTGGGAAAAGAGCACCGTAAATCCCACGACCAGCGCGGCCGCAAGCGTGATGAGGTACTTGCGTTTTTTGATGATCAGCCAGTAATCGATTACATTCAGCTCATATTGTGCCATCGGACCGTCGTCTCCTTGCTATCGTATCGTGGCGGTGGGGAAAAACGCCGGAATCAAGAACGCCGGATAGAACGGGGCAATCGCCATTTGCACAATCGGCATAATCTTCTTGGCGGCCTCCGTGGCATCGCCCATGTGTTCTCGCGGAACGAAGATCACGTCATTTTCTTCAAGCGCGACGTTTCTCGACAGATCGCCATACGTAAAAGTTCTGGCCAGATCCGCCGTTACGATGACAGGACGATCCAGCCCGCCGCGTACAATACGGATTTCCTCCAGCAGCGCCGTTTCGTTATAGTTCTCCACGGCCGCCAATGCCTGCAGCACCGTCATGCTTCTCGGCATCGGCACGGCTCCCGGTTTCCGAACATCGCCAAACACAAACACCCGCTTAATCTTGAGCGACTTCTTCCTGAGCACAACCTGGACTCTGGGATTCCGCATATACGGAATGACCTGCTCTTGAATCCTCCCCTCGGCCTGCTGGGCCGTCAGCCCGCTCACCATCACTTCCAAGAACGAGGCTCCAATCAGTCCATTTTCCCGAACGACACTCGTAAATTTCTCTTCCCCCGCCCCGCGGCGAATGACGATGTCGAGCGTGTCGCCGGGCTCAATCGGCGTCTCCGCCGTGGGTACGGCCTCGTCCGCGTAGACATCGCCCTTCGGCATCGGGGGCAGCGGTTGCGCCGCAGGACTGATGGCCGAAGGCGGCAGAGATGATTGTCCGGGATTCCGGCAACCCGGCAATAGCTGAAGTCCTACCGCAAGAGCGAGAAGGGTCCACCCGATCGATGTCTGATTGCGAATGCTCATGGCTCCTCCTGATTCCTCCTACGCGGCACGCGTCTCGGGCAACACTTCGACAATATGCATGGACGTTTCGTGACAGAGATCCACTGCCTCTGATTCCCTATTCGTCTGCCCCTCACGAATGCGCTGAACCAGCAAGATCGGCCTGAGGGGATAGCGGGGATTTACCTTCGACACAATGCCGACATGACCATCGTTCAATCGCACCGATGTCCCGATCGGATAAAGCGAGAGTTGATCCACCAACGTCTTGATAAGGCGGGGCTGGAAGGCCTGTTTGTGCTGGACCAACAGCGAGCGCAGCGCCTGATGCGGGGCAACCCGTGCGTGATAGGGCCGCGGACTCATCATGGCGTCGAGCACATCGGCCAGTCCGATGATTTGCGCAACTTCGGTAATCGCTCCGCCCTTCAGCCGACAGGGGTACCCACTGCCATCCCATCGCTCATGCTCTTGAGCGATGGCGGTGGCCAGCCAATCAAAAGACTCGCCCATCTCGGCCACCATACGGCGCCCTTGCTCGGGATGCGCATGAATGCCGGACCATTCATCCGCACTCAACGAACCGGGCTTCTCAACGATCTCTTGAGGCAGCAGCCACATGCCTAGATCGTGCAGCAGCCCCGCCATGGCCAATCGTTGCAGTGCCGCAGAGTCATAGTTGAGTCCCTGGCCGATCTTCACACTGAGAATAGCGACATGAATCGCGTTCGCCACCTGATAGGCCTTCACATCTTCCTGCATCATGCGCAGAATCAAGTCATCGCTCGTCGCGAGCACCTCGACGAGCGCTTCGGCCAGTCCGAAGCACCGCTCGGTCGTCATCCCGCGGTTTCCACGAAGATCCTCTCCGATCGCAGCCATGTCCTTGTGCGCACGCCCATACCAATCAACACGGGCATCGGCCTCTCTAAGCGACACCACGTTCTCCCCCAAAAACTTCTTCGTCTCGGATAGCGGGCTTGGCAAGCATGACCGTCGACCGGTAACGCCCTCGTGCGGGTCCGGGATTTGGTCGCGCACTAAATCTGAAAGCCGCATGTCGTCGTTCCTCGCGAGCGTGACAGGCTAGGACGATTTGCCGGATGGCCGTCGACTATTGGCCACCAGCTTCAATTCAGGTTTTTTCAACTCACGTTCTAACATCGCCCGAATAAAACCGCTGGTCGTATAGCCTTGCGATTTCAAGGCATCCAGTTGTTCCTTCAGTTCAAGCGGCAGTTGAATGACAATACGAACAAGATTAGCCATGATGGTCATACTCCTCAGGTCATAGGTTCCCAGAGCATGGGATGTGTGCACATGCTATGCCTTGATAGCATTATGACAATAGTGAGGAAACTCGCGGACTTGTGATGGGACACCCCAGCATTGTGGACAAGAATGGACATAAACAACCATTCCTACGCCATCAATGTACGGAATTGGCTAAGACCCAATCTGAGCAGAAGTGGAGGAACCATGTAGGTGGAACAGCTTACCGTCTAGAACTCATGCGCCTGCATCCACACTCGATGCCAGTTGCGCCACTCGCAATCCCAGAGACACTCTCGCGGTATCACCGGTTGCAACACGAGATCGCGCATTCTCCGCACCTGGATGCCAGAGGTCGAGAGCCGGCCTGTCACGATGATCGCCCCATCCCGATCTGTTCTGACCACTTCACTCTCAATGGCTGAATAGGCTTCAACCACGTCAGGAACAGGATGCCCGTATGAATTATGCCGCCCGACCGAAAACACGGCGTACCGCGGTCGAGCCAGCGCCATCCATTCGCGATCCAACGAACTGCGTGCTCCGTGATGGGGAACTTTAAGCACGGTCACCGGGCTTTGTCCCATGACTGTCAGACGGTGGAGCCCGTCTGTTTCGATATCAGCGGCAAACAAAACACTCTGATAACCGCAGATCAGTTGCGCGACCACAGACTCATTATTGAGGAATGTCCCGCTAAGACTCTGGATGGAGCCTCCATTGTCGCGCGTCCTGATCGGATTCAGCACCGTAAGTCGGCAGGACTCTCCCCGAACCACTTCATCCCCGCGTGTCGCAACATAGGCTTGCACGTTCCGCTCTGCCACAGCCTGGCGCAACTCTCTGAAGAGCGGCTCGGATCGCTCAATGCCCGTATGCCAGAACGCTCCCACATCAAGGTGGCGAATAATCCAGGGAAGCCCGCCGACATGATCCAGTTGCGGATGCGTGGCAATCACATGGTCCAGCCGGCGAATCCCCTGATTCAGCAGAAAAGGACCTATCACACCGCGCCCCATATCGAACCGCTCGAACCGTCTTCCCCCATCAATGAGCACGGTCTTCCCATCTGGAACTTGAATCAGCGCACTGTCTCCCTGCCCAACATCAAGAAAAGTGACGCGCCAGCGATCCCCGTCTGCGATCGGAGTCCCGGACAGGATCCACCCACCTAACGCCGTCCCCACGAGCGCCGTCCCGATGGCCCGGTGGTACGACAACCGTATCGTACCCACTATGAGGGGAAGGCCTAGATAAAACACGGCCATGCCCCAAAGAGGAGGTGCGGACACACGCCAGTCGCTCCCTGGGAGCGTCGCACACCAGTGCAAGGCATTTACGATCCACTCCAGTAGACGCTCTTGGATAAACGCAAGCGGGAGGTCTCCGGAAACATTCACAAGCGTCACCAGTGCGGACAGCAGACCGAACGGAACAAGGATCATTCCCGTGAATGGAACGGCGACCAGGTTGGTCACCAGGCCCAGCCAGGGCACCTGATTGAAATACCAGGCCACTAGCGGGGTCGTCACCAGTGTCACCGCGGCCCCCAGGATAACCGCCTCTCGAACGTGACGACCCCACACTTTCCACTTCGTGCCGGGTTGTTCTTCAGGATTATCCTGGCGAGACGGAGAGGCCACGATCCAGATGATTGCCAGGACTGATAGGAACGACAGTTGAAACGAGATATCTCCAATCGCGCGTGGATCGTGCAAGAGAATCAAGCACGCCGCCCCAGCCAGGGCATGCAAAAGATGGCGCTCCGAACCGATCCAAATAGTAGCCAGCCCCAAGCTAATCATGACCCAGGCCCGCATGGTTGCGAGTTCCGCGCCAGCAAGCAGCGCGTAGAACGTCACGATCAGCCAGGTGCAGAGGATCGCCACACGAGTCGGCGTTGCAAATCTCGACATTCCTAAGAGCATCAAGGCAGGCAGAACGGTGAGGGCTCGACGGATCGTCCCAAACACCACCACCGCGATCAGGCCTAAATGCGACCCCGAGATTGACAGCAGGTGAATGGTCCCCGTGGTCATGAACCATTCTTGCAAATCCTCCTGGACATACCCCCGCTCTCCGATCACGATCCCCAGAAACAGACCGCAGGCCGGCTGGGGTAACGATTGGAGCGCTTTCTCTCGAATGACCCCTCGCCAACGATCGATGTGCCCCCAACCTCTCCACCACCAGTTCGGCTCAGTTGCCAACGGAAGCAGGTGAACGGCTTCAGGCCCTGTGACGGTCCCCACGGCTTCGATGCCTTGCCGTTCAACATAGGCTGCATAGTCGAATCCTCTGGGATTGAGAGATCCCGTCGGAACGCGCAACCTCGCTCGAAACTCAATCTGATCGCCCGCCCGTACGGCATTCCCGGGGTCTCGCCAGGTCAGCTTAATCCGGCGCGCAAGCGGTACTCCCTCAGAGCCTGAAATGATTTCAACCAACATCGTCAGGCGAGATGGCCCATGCTGCACAAGGCCGACAACTCTCCCCGTATACTCCAAACTTGAAGCCGACAAGAGATCATCACGGGCAGAGTCAGCGATGGGCGGCGTCACCCCTGCCCAATAGACCACTCCCAGACAGAGGGCCGCAGACCACATGAAGCTTTTAGGCTGGTCGATGGCTCCGGCTCGTTCAAGAGCCGAAAGAATCAACATGAATACAAGTAAAACGAAGAGTAGAGCGATGGGAAAGAATGGAAGGAACGAACCGAGCACAAGCCCCGTGAGAAAGGCAACACAAAGGGATGGCAGCATGAGCCTTCCCGGCAACGAAACGGCTACTACGTGAGGTGCGTACGCACAAGGCGCGAGAGATCCTCGGCAACTTCTTTGATCACGCTATCCCGCTCACCTTCGACCATAATCCGGAGAAGCGGTTCCGTCCCGGAGTAGCGGACCAGAACACGACCGCTCCCGTTCAAGCGGCGTTCACTCTCGCGAATCGCACGGTCAATCTCTGGCACTGACTCCAATTTTGGCTTCTGCTTGACCTTAATATTGAGCAGAATTTGCGGAACAGCGGACATGGCCTGAGCCAATTCGGAAAGCGGTTTCCCCGTCCGCTTCATCAACGAGATCATCTGGAGCGCGGAGATGAGACCATCGCCCGTCGTATTGTGGTCCAGAAAGATGAAGTGTCCGGATTGCTCGCCGCCGAAGTTATAGCCTTCAGCAAGCATACGTTCGAGAAGATAGCGATCACCCACGGGAGTCCGAAGCAACGTGACGCCCGCTTTGGCCATGCAGAGCTCAAGCCCGAAGTTACTCATGACCGTTCCGACCAGGGTTTGCTTGGCGAGGAGTCCATTCTGATGCAAGTCCAGCCCCAATGCCGCCATGACATGATCGCCGTCGACAATGGTTCCCTGCTCACACACAAAGATCGCTCGATCGGCATCCCCGTCAAGCGCAATCCCGATGTCCGCCTTGTGACGACGCACGGCTTCCTGTAGTTGCCCAGGATGCACCGCCCCGCATCCGGCATTGATATTCATGCCGTTGGGTTCGCACCCGATTACCTCGACCTTCGCCCCAAGTTCTCGCAACACCTTTGGCGCCAACTTGTAGGCCGCTCCGTTGGCGCAATCGACCACTAACTTGATTCCCTGAAAGTCCAGCTCGCGCGGCAAGGAGCGCTTGGCAAATTCAATGTAGCGTCCCTCCGCATCATCGACACGAAACGCCTTTCCGATTAAATCCGCGGTGGGGCGGAGATGACTGATCTCGTTTGATACGATCAAGTCCTCAATGCGTGCTTCCATTTCGTCCGGCAATTTAAAGCCATCATTCGAAAAAAACTTAATGCCGTTGTCTTGATACGCATTGTGCGACGCCGATATCACGACCCCCGCATCCGCACGAAGACTCCTGGTTAAAAACGCAATCGCCGGCGTCGGCATCGGCCCCACCAGCAACACATCCACACCCATGGAACAGATGCCGGCGGTGAGCGCGGATTCCAGCATGTAGCCAGAGATGCGCGTATCCTTCCCGATCACGATCTGATGGCGTCCCGCGCGGCGCATAAACAGATGCGCGGCCGCACGCCCGAGTTGCATCGCCATTTCGCTCGTCATGGGCTCCAGATTGGCAACCCCGCGAATCCCATCCGTTCCGAATAGTTTACGCATAATCTTCCTGTTTCGAGGTAAGAGACGCCGCACGTACCGCTGCGGCAACCATCACGACATCCTTCATGCTCGCCACATCATGCACTCGAATGATCGAGGCGCCACGATCCACCGCCAGCGCGACGGCCGCAGCCGTTCCCCATTCCCGATCCTGCACCGGGCGATCCAGAATTTTTCCCAGAAAGGCTTTTCGCGACACCCCTGCCAGCACAGGACAGCCCAATTGGTCGAATGAGGACAAGTGGTTCAACAATTCCAAGTTATGTATCAGCAGCTTACCAAAACCAAACCCCGGATCAAGCACGATCTGGCTTTTCGCAATCCCGGCGCGCTCCGCAGCGGCGATTCGCTCGACAAAAAACCTACCGACATCGCTGACTACACTATCATACCTAGGAGATTCCTGCATTGTCATCGGCAAGCCCTGCATGTGCATCATCACAACTCCGGCGCCAGACTGGGCCACCACGGCGGCCATGTCAGGGTCGAAACGCAGGGCCGTCACGTCGTTGATGATTGAGGCACCCGCGTTAAGCGCTTCCCGTGCCACCCGGGACTTCATCGTATCCACAGAAATCGGCACGGCCGTCCGCTTCATCACCTCAAGTAAGACCGGCAGTACGCGATCCAGCTCCTCCTGCTCACCGACCGGCATCGCCCCAGGCCTCGTCGATTCTGCGCCCAGATCGAGAATATCCGCGCCCTGTGCGACGAGTGCCATCGCCCGTTCGACAGCCTGATCCACCGTCACATAGCGTCCCCCGTCGGAAAAAGAGTCCGGAGTGACATTCACGATACCCATCAGGAGCGGACAGTCCAGGATTGGAATCAGCCGCCCCTTGGCAAATACGGTATAGCTTTTCACCAAAGTCCTCCGGACATACACCGTTCTCACAACGCTGAGCCCTGATAGATATCAGAGGCCAGCGCTCCGACCGCGATAAAAGAATAGGCCGCAATCGGTTGTCGCGTCTATCGGCGTCTATAGAATGACTGATGCCGCGCTTCCGGTGCCCAAACTGGAAGCGCGGCAGAAATTTGGAGCAGACTAGGCAGGTACGGTCTGCGAGGATGACTGCAACAGAATCGCATCGATTTCCGGTGCATCGAGTACTTCTTTTTCAAGCAACGCTTCAGCCAGGGCCTTCAAGCTGACCATGTTCTCGGTCAGAATCCGCTTGGCACGGTCATAATTCTCCGTCACAAGACGTCGGACCTCAAGATCAATATCCAGTGCAACTTGATCGCTAAAATCCCGCTTCGTGGCGATTTCACGACCCAGGAAAATCTCTTCTTCTTTCCGTCCGAACGTCAGCGGACCTAGCTTTTCGCTCATTCCCCACTCACAGACCATCTTTCTCGCCAGATCCGTCGCCCGTTCAATATCGTTCCCAGCCCCGGTCGTGACATGGTGGAGCACCAACTCTTCAGCGACTCGTCCTCCCATCAAGATGGCGAGGTTGTTGTACAGGAAGTCCTTTGAGTAATTGTGCCGGTCATCGGTCGGCAACTGCATCGTGACGCCCAACGCGCGTCCGCGTGGGATGATGGTGACCTTGTGAACAGGATCCGTTCCTGGCAGGAGCTTGGCCATCAACGCATGGCCCGCCTCATGATAGGCCGTCGTGCGCTTTTCTTCGTCGGTAAGCATCATGCTCTTCCGTTCGGCCCCCATGAGGACCTTGTCTTTGGCCATTTCAAAATCAACGACCTCGACTTCTTTTTTATTCTGACGGGCAGCCCAGAGCGCAGCCTCGTTCACCAGATTTTCCAGATCCGCTCCGGAGAAACCGGGTGTCCCACGAGCAATCTTTTCCAATTCGACGTTGGCCGCTACCGGCACCTTCTTCGTGTGCACCTTCAAAATTTCAGAACGGCCTCTCAAATCAGGCCGATTCACCACGACCTGCCGATCGAACCGGCCAGGCCGCAACAACGCCGGATCCAGCACGTCAGGCCGGTTCGTGGCGGCAATTAAAATTACGCCTTCCGTCGTATCGAAGCCGTCCATCTCAACCAGCAATTGATTGAGCGTCTGCTCCCGTTCATCGTGCCCGCCGCCTAAACCCGCGCCACGCAACCGTCCCACCGCATCGATTTCATCGATAAAAATAATACAGGGCGCGTGTTTTTTCCCCTGCTCGAATAAGTCGCGCACGCGTGAGGCACCGACCCCCACAAACATTTCAACGAAATCAGAACCGCTGATGCTGAAGAACGGCACTCCGGCTTCGCCGGCAATCGCCTTGGCAAGCAACGTCTTGCCGGTTCCCGGAGGGCCAACGATCAGAACGCCTTTGGGAATCCTGCCACCAAGCTTTTGGAACTTGCGCGGATCCCTCAAAAACTCGATGATTTCAAGAACTTCTTCTTTCGCCTCTTCAATCCCCGCCACATCTGAAAACGTGACCTTCTTGCGGTCTTCCGTCAACATCCGCGCTCGACTCTTCCCGAACGACAAGGCTTTATTGCCCCCGACTTGCATCTGCCGCATCAGGAAAAACCAGAGCCCGAGGAACAGAATGAACGGCCCCCAAGTCACCAAGAAGGTAATGTACCAAGGACTCTCTTCCGGTGGCTTGACCTCGATCTGCACATCCTTCTCGCGCAAGACCTTCACCAGGTCCGGATAATCCGGCGAAAAAGTCCGGATCCGCGTCTTGTCTTTCAAGACCGAACTGATGTGATTCCCCTTGATGATGGCCTTTTCGACGTCGCCTTTTTCAATCTTCGCCATGAAGTCGCTAAAGATCACATCTTCTTCAGGCGCGTGAGTCGGCACGCTGAACAGGTTGAACAGCAAAATCATAAACAAGCCGACAACCACCCAAAAGAGCAGGTTCTTCACCCTGGAATTCATCCAGATCTCCTTCGTGGGAACGTTAAATCAGAGGAAGATACGTCACATGACACCACTGAATGTGGGTGATGTTAACACAGGGTCGACAAAAGTGACAACATCAAGTCCAAAGCTTACGCCTCTTCTTCCGCGAGATCCAAGACGGCCAGATACGGCAAATTTCGATATTGCTGCTGATAGTCCAGTCCATACCCGACCACATAATGATCGGGGATCTTGAAGCCCTCGTAATCGACCTGCACCGTGACTTGCCGCCGGTCCGGCTTGCTCAACAGCGTACAGACCTTCAGCGACTTCGGCTTCTTCTTCGCGAAGGTTTTCAGCAAGTACTGAACGGTCAACCCCGAATCAACGATGTCCTCGACCAACAGTACATCCTTGCCCTTAATCGGTTCCGTAAGGTCGGTGACGAGCTTCACCTTCCCCGACGTCTTGGTCTTGCCACCGTAACTGGATACTACGATAAAGTCGATGTGGATCGGAATCCGGATGGCGCGAGCCAGGTCCGCGTAAAAGGCATACGCTCCCTTGAGCACCCCCACGAGTACCAAATCTTTGCCTGCATAGTCGGCGCTAATCTGCTTGCCCAATTCCCGGATGCGGGTTCGCATCTGTTCCTGCGTCACAATCGGCCGGCCAAACACACGCTCCATGCTAATGCGCTCCCTTCGTGACTGACACCTTCTCAAGACTGATGGCCAGATATCGGCGCGTGTGGGCGCTCACTTGAAACCGCCCATCCGGCCGAAATCCCAACACACCTACAATTCCTTGAGGAGAATCCAAGATCGGAATTCGTCTCCGTTGCGCCGCAGGGACCTTGAGATCCACAAAGTAATCCTGCAACTTCTTGGATCGTCCCTTCATGCCCGCCGGGGCAAATCGATCCCCGGGTTTCCAGGATCGAATGTGCAGCGGATACGACAACAAATCCGCATCGACGATCATCACCCATCCCTGGGAAGCGGACAATTGATGGGCCGCTTCACGAGCCCCTTCTTGTACTCGAATTCGTTGTCCCGTACCAGTCCATTCGATGACGGAAGGGATCTGCACCGAGCGCCGTTCGAGTCCCGCCTTAGACTCCTGCGGGAGAGCAACCGCTTGAGCCGGCTGCATGAGCAGCGCGTTCTCAGTCACCCGAATGTGCACACCCCCGGTACAGTGCGTGGCCCCTCCTCGATGTGACGAGAGCAGCCGCCGCACGGCCTCAACCGTCGCGAGACTCGAGGCCCGCCGAATCGGATGCATCCGGCGAAACACCTCGCGCAAGACCCTCCGTTGCAGGGCCAGCGGTTGCGCCTGAAGACGAAGCCGGTCGATGGAATATCCCTCGGCACCATCCGGCTGAACCAGTGAGGCGCACACCATGATCGTCTGGTCCTCCAGATACCGATCGTCCTCTCGGCACAAATCACCCATCCGGCAAAGCGCATCGACGGCCCCAGGTACAATCTGATTGAGTACGGGAAGCAACTGATGACGAATACGGTTACGCGCGTAGATCGGCTTCGCATTACTGGAATCCTGTCGATACGCTTGCCCCATCGCGCCAAGAAATTCCAGCACCTCCCGGCGCCTGACCTCATACAGCGGGCGAATAATCATCCCGTCGCGTTGAACCGGCATACCCGCCAGACCCGTGATTCCGGCTCCACGCAACATCCAGAGCACAATCGTTTCCGCCTGATCATCCGCCGTATGGCCGACGACAATGCGATCCGCACCGACCTCTTCGGCCAGCTTGGCCATGGCACGGTAGCGTACGTCGCGCGCCTGGGCCTGAAGAGAAATTCGCTGCGGGCGAGTCCGAACGTCCAGCGGCACGCTGCGAAGCGGCACCTGAAGCGCCTCGCACAGCGACATCACAAACGCCTGATCCTCATCGGACTCGCGTCCACGAAGGTCGTAATTGAAATGGACCGCCGTCAGTCGCAATCGCCAACGGGGGACCAGACGATGGAGGAGCGTCAACAGCGCTACGGAGTCCGGGCCGCCAGACACGGCTACGAGCAGGTGGTGCCCCGGCTCAAACAACCCGCGCGCCCGCACCGTCTTGACGACCCGGTGCAGCAACGGAGGCCAGGCTCTCCGCGAGACGCGTTGTTCGACCATTGCCATACCCGCCATCATCCTGCCGACAGCGCACTGCGATGTTCTTGTAAAATCGCTTTGGCTCGCTCCACATCGATCGCGATTTGGCGGCTCAAATCGGCGCCGCTGGGGAACTTGGTGTCGCCGCGCAGCCGCTGAAGAAACCGCACCTCGATCGACTCTCCGTACAGATCCTGCCGCTCATTCAATAAATGGACTTCCATCAGCCGCTCGCCGGCATCAAACGTCGGCCGGGACCCGATATACGCAACGGAATCGAACCGCTGCTGATTCCAAATCGTCACCGTCGCATACACTCCGTTCGGCGGAATCACCCGCTCAACCGGCAATCGCAGATTGGCCGTCGGCCAGCCCAACTCCTGCCCCCGCTGGGCACCCGGCATGACGACTCCCTGCATCGCATACTGGCGTCCCAGCAACCGGGCCGCGAGATCGACCTGCCCCTCTTGCACTAATTTACGCACACGCGTGGAACTGACGATGCCGCCGTCGGCAATCACCGGCGAGACAGGATTCACGGAAAATCCGAATCGTTTCCCCATCACCGTCAACGAGGCGACATTGCCCGTACGCCCCTTGCCGAAGACAAAATGCTGCCCGACAAAAATCTGCCGCAGGTGCAACCCGCGATACAAAACCAGTTCCGTGAAGGTTTCCGGCGAGAGACTCGCGAACGCCGGATCGAACTCCAGGACAATGACTTCATCGATGCCCGCATCCTCGAAACGTTGCAACTTTTCTTCAGGGCTCGTGAGAAACTTCAAATCGACATGGGGAGCGAGAATCTTGACCGGATGGGGATCGAACGTCAGCACAAGCGCCGTGCCCTCCCTCCGACGCGCGGTCTCTACGACCGTCTGCAGCAGCGAGCGATGGCCGAGATGATGCCCGTCAAAATTGCCGACCGTGGCCACCGGGTAGGGCCGCCCTTCGCCGCCTGAGTATCCGCGCGTCACCTTCATGCGGGTATCAATGGAGCTGCCGGACGGCATCCTTCGCGAAGTAGGTCAAGATGAGATCGGCCCCGGCCCGCCGGATCGAAAGCAGCGATTCCATCATGGCGCGCGTTTCATCCAGCCAGCCGGCGCGCCCCGCGGCTTTGATCATGCTGTACTCACCGCTGACTTGGTACGCCGCGATGGGAAGCAAGGTCCGCGCGCGAGCCTGGGCGATAATATCCAGATAGGGCATGGCCGGTTTGACCATCACGATATCCGCCCCTTCCTCCACGTCCGAATCGATTTCGCGCAACGCTTCCCGTCCGTTGGCCGGATCCATCTGATACGACTGGCGATCGCCAAACTGCGGGCTCGAATACGCGGCATCCCGAAACGGGGCATAGAAACAAGATGAGAACTTTGCGGCATACGCCATGATCGGCAGTTCGGGGAAGCCCGCCTGATCGAGCTCCGCACGAATCGCAGCCACCCGTCCATCCATCATATCGGAAGGGGCCACCATATCGGCGCCGGCTTCAGCATGCGTGCGGGCCATCGTGCGCAAACACTCCAGCGTTTCGTCATTGAGAATTTTGCCGTTTTTCACAATACCGCAATGGCCATGATCGGTGTATTCATCGATACAGACATCCGTAATGACGGCCAGCCCCGGCACTTGATCCTTGACCGCCTTAATCGCCCGCTGCACGATCCCGTTCGGATCGTACCCTGATGTCCCCCGGTCATCTTTTTTCGCAGGAATGCCGAACAGGATAATCGCGGGAATGCCAAGAGACTTGACCGCCGCCGCCTCCTTCACCAGCAGATCGACCGACAGGCGGAACTGGCCGGGCATGGCCCCGATCTCCTCACGCCGGCCCTGCCCCTCGACGACGAACAAGGGGTAGATGAAATCCGCCGGAGACAGCACGGTTTCCCGCACCATCCGCCGAAACGAGTCCTGTTGCCGGAGCCGCCGTAACCGCTGGATCGGAAACGCCATACAATCCTACTTCCTTGGCAAATTCGTCAGAAAGACCACCAAATCACGAACAGAAATCACACCGACCAACTTCCCCTCGCGCGTCACGCCCAGGTGGCGCACATGCGCCTGAGCCATCAGGTCGTTGGCATCCAGCAGCGTCTTGCTCTCCTCGATCGTCATGATCGGAGCCGACATGATCTGCTCCACCGTCGCCTTCGTCGCATCCGACCCCGACGCCACCACCCGGCGCATCATGTCCGTGTCGGTCACGATACCGATAATCTCTTTGTCGTTGGTAATGAACAAGCTGCCGATCCCGCGATCACGCATAATCCGCGCCGCCGTCTGGGCGTCGGTATCACGGGCCACGGTGACAAATTTCTCTCGAGGAATCATGAACGATTTCACAGGAACCATTGGATACTCCTCCCTTTTGCTGTGTATCTGCCCGTCATCACACCGCTACGGCGCCGTTGCCGTAGCCACCGACACGCCTTTCCCAAAATATCCTGCCATCGCCTCGACCAACGCCGGAATCGTATTCTCGTTGGGCATGATCGCAACCGAAAATCCCGCCTCTCGTGCGGTCTGTGCCGTGATCGGTCCGATACAGGCCACCACGACCGATTGTACCAGGACCCGTGCCTGCGCTTCACCCCCGACCAACTCAATAAAGTTTCGGACCGTCGACGAACTGGTAAAGGTCACACACTCGATCTCCCGGTCCACCAACAACTGCTTCCAGCTCTCGACGGAGTCTCGTGGAACTTCTGTGCGATACACCGGAACGACGTCGACCACCGCCCCGCGAGACCGTAACTCCTCAGGCAGGAGCTCGCGCGCGACTTCAGCCCGCGGGATGAGCACGCGGGCCCGCGACAGATCCGACTCAGCCAGCGTCGCCAGCACCCCCTCGGCCTGATACTCAGCCGGAACCACATCCGCATTGAGGCCATACGTCGCCAACTCCTCGGCCGTGCGGGGCCCGATGCAGCAAATGCGTCGCCCTGCAAAGCTGCGCGCATCATGCCCGCATTTCTGCAGCCGCTTCATAAACTGCGCGACACCATTGACGCTGGTAAAAATCACCCAGTCATACTGGCCGAGCGCGTCAATCGCTCGATCGACCGGCGCCCAATCATTCGGCTCGACGATGCGAATCGTGGCCCCTTCGATCGGCTCCGCGCCGGCGGCTGCAAGTAAGCCGGCCAGCTCTCCCGCCTGCTCTTTCGCACGCGTCATCAACACACGCTTTCCGAACAGCGGCCGCCGCTCGAACCAGTTCAACTGCTCTCGAAGCGCGACCACCTCTCCTACGACCACGACCGTCGGTGGCTCCAGCTTCGCCTGCCGGGACTGCTCCACAATATCGGCCAGCGTCCCGACTACGGTGCGTTGCGCCGCTTTGGTTCCCCATCGAATCAAGGCGACCGGGGTCGTCGCCGGACGGCCTTCGGCGATAAGATTCGACACAATCGAAGGAAGGTTTTTCATCCCCATCAGGAACACCAGCGTGCCGTGACTACTGGCCAGCCGTGGCCACTCAAGCGCGGTGGTGGGCTTATCGGGATCTTCATGGCCCGTGACAAACGTCACGGTCGATGCCATCGTCCGATGGGTTACGGGAATTCCGGCATAGGCGGGAGCGGCTACAGCCGCCGTCACACCGGGCACCACTTCAAAATACACTCCCGCGGCGGCCAACGCTTCCGCTTCCTCTCCCCCGCGACCGAATACGAACGGATCGCCGCCCTTCAGGCGGACCACGACCTGTCCCTGCGTCGCCCGCTCAATGAGCATGCGGTTCGTAGTTTCTTGGGGTTGGTATTGTCCGCGCCCCCGCCGGCCCACGTAAATGCGCTCGGCCCGGAGCGGAGCATGAGACAACAACACGGGATTCGCGAGGTAATCGTAGAACACCACATCGGCCTGCTCAAGGCATTCCTTGCCCCGCAAGGTCAAGAGCTTCGGATCTCCCGGACCCGCTCCGACCAGATAGACTCTGCCACTGTGGGGCTTACCTGACATCACGCCCTTCCATAAATCTCACCCAGAATCTTGTCCGCACCCCGCGCGAGCAACCGTTCCGCCAGCCTGGTACCCAAGACCTGCGCCTCGGCCCTCGTTCCTTGCACGGCATCTCGAATGACGGTCTTGCCATCCACACTCGCCACCAGCCCCTCCAGATGCACCTGGTCATTCGTCAATGTCGCATAAGCCGCGATCGGCACCTGACAACCGCCTTCCAATCGATGCAACAACGCACGTTCGGCCGTCACCGCCACCTGCGTCGGCTGATGGGTCAGCCGGCTCAAAATGGAGCGCACGAACTGATCATTCGACCGCCCCTCAATGCCCAAAGCCCCTTGCCCGATCGCTGGAAGACAGAGTTGCGGATCGAGATATTCGGTGATTTCTTCCGTCCATCCCAAACGCCGTAGTCCGGCAGCGGCCAGGATAATCGCATCGAACTGCCCTTCTTTCAGTTTCTTCAACCGGGTATCGAGATTGCCCCGGAGCATCTCGATCCGGAGATCCGGTCGCGCGTGAAGAAACTGCGATTGCCGGCGCAGGCTGCTCGATCCCACACGGGCTCCGACGGGTAACTCCTGAAAGCGGCAACCCGTTCGGCTGATCAACGCATCCCGCGAATCCTCGCGCGGAGGCACACAGAGAATCTCCAGCCCGTCCGGCAACTGCGTCGGGACGTCTTTCATGCTATGCACCGCAAAATCAATTTCGCCGCTCAACAGGGCCTCTTCGATTTCCTTGACGAACAGGCCCTTTCCGCCGATCTTCGCGAGGGGCACATCGACGATCTTGTCGCCCGACGTTTGTATCCGGGTGAGCGTCACCGTGATATCAGGCGCAATCGCCTGTACCTGCGCCTGAAACCACTCGCTCTGCTGTAACGCCAGCTTACTCGCCCTGGTGCCCAGAACCAGTGTGGTTCGTGCGGCTGTTGGTGTCGACACAGGTCTCACTCCTACATCAGTTCTACGGTTGCTTCCGACCGGCCGTCCGAGAAGGAGCCTGCTCAATGAGAGGCTCACTCAAATCGTGGGCGAGACAGGATGATGGTTCGACCGCTGAGTCTCCACGCGGCTCAGGAGGCTGTGCCGCTTCAAGGCTGAAAAAGCGGCGCGCGGCTTCGACAAACGCCGCCCCGCTCGACGAATTCACCTCGGACTTCAACGTCACCATCGTCCCGTGAATCATCTTGTTCACAATCGACGACGCTAACCCCTCGACAAGCTCCCGATCCTGCGCCGGCAGGTGTGCGAGCCGCCCCAAGGTCTTGTCCAATTCGCTGCGCTTGATCTCATCCGCGCGCTGCTTCAACGCGACAATCGTCGGCGTCACTTCCAACGACTTCATCCACTCGCGCAATACCCCGACCTCTTCCACCACCATCTGCTCAGCCTTATCGGCTTCCTGCAAACGCTCGGCGCGATTTTTTTCCACCCGCTGCTTCAAATCGTCGATATCGAACAAAAACGCATTGTCGACATGCCGCACCCCCGGATCGATATTGCGCGGGACCGAGATATCGATCAAAAACATCGGCCGGTTCATCCGCGCAGTCACCGCCCGCTGCACATCGTCGGCGCTGATGAGATAGTGCGACGCGCCCGTCGAGACCAGAACGATATCGGCCGACGCCATATCGTCCTTGTATTGCTCGAATGGCACCGCCGTCCCGCCGAACTTCTCCGCCAAGTCGACGGCATGTTGCGGGGTCCTGGTGGTAATCCGCACCTGGCCGACCCCCTGCGCAATGAGGTGTTGGGCCGCCAACTTGGCCATTTCCCCCGCCCCGACCAGCAAGACGGTCCGATGCCCGAGGTCCGAAAAAATCTTCTTGGCGAGTTCGACCGCCGCATAGCTGACCGACACGGCCATCTCGGCAATCTTCGTTTCGGTCCGCACGCGCTTGGCGACGGAAATGGCTTTCTTGACGACCTTGTTCATGATCAGCCCGGTCGTCTTATGCGCAAGCGCCGATTCAAACGCCTCTTTCAACTGCCCGAGGATCTGAGATTCACCCACGATCATCGAGTCGAGACTGGCCGCCACACGAAACAGATGCGTGATGGCTCGGTCGCCGGCATGCCAATACAAATGCGGGGTCAGCTGTTCAGAGGAGAGGGATAGATGGGTATCGGCCAGGAATTCCTGGATCCGCCCATACCCCTGCTCGATATCGTCGACGACAGAATAGACTTCGACACGATTGCAGGTGGACAGAAGCAAGCCTTCTTTCACGCCGGAATAAGACGTCAGCCGGCTGAGCGCCTCGCCCATCCGGCTCTCCGGCACCGCCAGCTTCTCGCGAATTTCGACGGGCGCCGTCTTATGACTGAGCCCGACTACGATTACATGCATCTCACGACACCGTCCCGTAGCTCTTGAGGACCACGCCAATCAGCGTCAAAATGACGCCCGCGAACCCGATTACGGTTAAGTAGGCCGCCCGCTTCGCGCGCCACCCCACGGTCAGACGTCCAAGAAGCACGACAAAGTAGAATAACCAGGTCACCAGCGCCCAGGTTTGTTCGGGGTTCCAACTCACATAGGCCCCCTTGGCAAACTCCGCGGAAATCGCACCGGTAATGATCCCGAGCGTGAGGAGCGGAAACCCGAGAATGATTGATTGCTGGTTCAGATGGTCAAGAAAATCCAGAGCCGGCAGCTTGGCATACAACACGTTGAACCGTTTCGACTTGAGAAGGCGGTCTTGGATGAGATACATCACACCCGCAACGAACGCGACGGCAAAACCCACCGTCCCCAACATGCTCAAGGTGACGTGGAGCCAGAGCGTTCGGAACATCGGCTGCAGGGTCGGAGCCGTATCGGGCAAGGCCGCGGCTGAGATGAGAGACACCAGCGCAAGCGGAACAATGAAAGAACCTAATACGTGGATCCGGTGGCGGAACTCGACGGCGAGAAATACTAGAATGAGCATCCAGGAGAAGAACGAGAGCGCCTCATGGACACTCGGAGGCGCGGCAGCAGAACTCCCGACCATCCGCGCAACCAGTGCGAGGGTATGCATCACAAACCCTGCCGCGGTAATGGCCAGAGAGACTTTTGACAGGGCTTCAGAGCGCCGCAATAGATAGGCAAGAAATGAAATGGTCGCGACGAAGTACAATCCCATCGTCACCATGAAGCAGACTACGGCCATGCGGGCATTCCCTCTTTTGCGACGAACAACGAACCGTATCTTGCGGGATTAAAAGAGAATTATAGCGATGCGACGAGAACAGAGTCAACAAAGCCGACCGGGGGAATCCCCCAGCCGGCCGGCGAAGAAGCCTGTCGGTTCACTCTATCTGATTGGAGTCCCCATCGGGCATCCCGATGACATCACGATCCGTGCACTTAGGATTTTCAACCGGGTGGATGTGATCGCCACTGAGGATCCGATCGCCACGCAGGAACTCCTACGCCATCACAACCTGTGCGCCGTACTCACGAGCTATGGACCGACCAGGATCAAAGAAAAAGTTGCGGTCCTGATCGACCGACTGCAACAAGGCGCATCCGTTGCCTTGGTCTCAGATTGTGGTTCGCCTGTGATCTCGGACCCTGGGAGCCTCCTGGTTGCCGCAGCACACAAATACTCCCTTCCCGTCCATTCTATCCCCGGCCCTTCAGCCGTGACCGCTGCGATGGCTGCAGCAGGTTTTTCCGCCGAAGCATTCCACTTTTATGGAAACATGCCTGCACCGACCGGCTCGGGTACGCACCGGCTCGCAATGGCTCTGACGCATGCAGAGCCGACGATCCTCTTCTGTCAGACCACCTCATGCCTGGCGATTCTAGAGGCCATTGCCAAAACAGCACCGCGCCGCAAAATCGCACTCGCATGCGACCTCACCCAACAGCAAGAAACGCTTATGAGAGGAACCGCCCGTCTGATTCTAGAACAGCTGAAACGGATCCGACCGCCACGGGCAATTACCATGATCGTGGCAGGAACAAGCCGATAGGGAAAAAGGAAGGAACTCGATCAACGAACTAGTCGGTCTCCTCTCGCCTGATGCGCACCCGAAACGCGGCCCCGACCCGATCTTGCGCAAGTACCGTATGCCCCTCATTCTCCACGCTGCGCGGAACATTCTTAATGGGATCCCCATCATCCAACAACACGGCTAAGACCTGTCCCTGATCCATCGTCTCGAGCTTCAACTTGGTCTTCACAAAATTATACGGACAGATGACCCCGCGGAGATCCAACTCGATATCCGTCGAAATCCCCGGTTGCACATTTGCATTGTTATCCATCTTCACACCTCGCCAATCAATACCAGTCAAGCTTCCGCCTCGATAAGGAGTCTACGTTACCAGCAACAACCCACGACAACAAGGCAGCAGGACTCAGATTAAGGCAAAAAAAAGGGGCAGCCGAAGCTGCCCCTTTCCAAAAACAAGAAACCAGATCAGGTCTAGTTCAAGCCCTTCACGAGGTTCGGCTTGTTGTAATCAGCCGCTCCGTAGTCAGACTTGCTCTGGCCTGAAAATCCGATGCCGGGCTGCGGTTCGCAGTTCCAGCAAGGAGCCGCGCCGGTAAACTCGCTGATCGTGGTATCAACGGTCCCCGTCACTTTGCCTGGGAGCACTGACCCAGCCACGCCACCGGTGATTCCACCGCTGTTCGTAGAAATTGCCCGATCATTCGTGGGATCCGGACGCTGGCCGAGCCCACCAAATCCTTGACGAGTCGCCGTGACATTGGTCACATTTGCTTCGAGGACAATCTTTTTCCCGGTACCAAAAGGCTGATTCGCCGTCGTCTCTTCCGTAACCTGGATGGTCACATCATCTCCGACATTCAAAGCCCTAATTGCTTGCATGTTAGACCGATCCGTGAGGTACAAGGTCATCACAGTTCGCGCGCCGTACCCAGCTTTTCCTTCCTGTCCTTCATCCTGCACGCGGCCAGCCCCACCAGTTTCAATCATCAACCTGTTCTGGGCAACATCGAGCGCAAACACTCGTCCCATCACCGTCTCCGGCTGAGACAGGCGATCCAAAAACGCATTCCGATCGAACGCCTGAACGCGGTTGGCGCTTCCGGAAATGTCGCCAACTCCGGTCCCGACACCCATCGCAGATCCGCCAGACTGCTGCAACCGCTCTTGCGCGACCGCAACACCCACAGAGCCGACAAAAAGAATTGTGGCTCCCAGTGCCAACACCTTACGCATGTGCTGCCTCCTTGTGAGAAAGATAATGTGTGGAGATGATGATGAACAACAAGATTCCTTGAGTGATCACGTACATGAGTCCGTTCTAATGACCGCGGAACTATAGGCCAACAGGGAAAACCTGTCAAGAGGGTTTTCTACTATAAATTGGGTTGTGACCGGACCGATGACTACCATCGCATGTGTTATCCGTAAATGTGGTGCCCAGAGGGAGGGTCGAACTCCCACTCTCTTACGAGAACCGGATTTTGAGTCCGGCGCGTCTGCCAGTTCCGCCATCCGGGCACATCAAGAATACGCGCATGATGCAATGCGCCCCTCTTCTAACATGAAGCCTCGGAAGGGTCAATCGGCACCGCCTCTTTTCTTCAGAAGAATACGTCTGCTAGAATGCGGTCGCGAAATGGGAACCGTGGCATTTTGGTTTGTTCCCGCCGTCGAGCATCCGGACACATATTCGTATAAAGGAGCATGACAGATATGACAGAGGTAGCGTGCGTCACATGCGGACAAACCGGAGAAGCAATTACCGCTCCCCTCTTTCTCGGCAAGCTGGAACAGGACATCAAAGCAAAAGTCTGCACCGCCTGCTGGAAGAAGTGGGAGGGCATGCGGGTAATGGTGATCAATGAGTATCAGGTCAACCTCGGCGACGAAAGCGGACGAGAGCTGGTCCGCAAACAAATGAAGGCCTTCTTAAAGCTGGAAGGTCAAGCCGACACCTCGAAGATCGCCGAAAACTTCCGCCCCGAAGGCACCTAGCCCGTCGTCGCGCTCTCCACCCTGCATGTGGTGACGACACCGTTTCCCGGGCGCAAGCGAGCGCCCGGGGCCGCTTCACCAAATTCCCTGTCTTGTCGCCGACTTCGTTGACAGGCCCTTTTTGAAAATGCTACAGTCCTCCATTGTTCGCCTGCCTTCCATGATCATTTACTTGGATGTACGGTTGAATTTGTCATGATTACGCAAATGCAGGTCAAGGGGTTGATGTTCGACCCCTACAACAACGCCTATATCGTGGTGCTACGCGATGAGGACGAAGCCGAAATGTTACCGATTTGGGTCGGCAAGTCAGAAGCGAGCGCCATTAGCCTTGCCCTGGAGCACGTAGCGCCGCCACGCCCAATGACGCACGATTTCATGAAGGCCTTCCTGGACGCTTATAACGCCAAAGTGATTAGTGTGGTCATCACAGACTTGAATGAGCACACCTATTTTGCCAAGATCCATTTGATGTACGAGGATTCGGAATACGCCGTCGACTCACGCCCCAGCGACGCCATCGCACTGGCGATCCGGTCGGAGGCGCCCATTTTCGCGAACGAGTCGGTTATCCGAAAGCAAAGCTCGGAAGAACTCGAACAATGGTTAGAAAATCTGAAGCCGGAAGATTTCGGCAAGCTGGACTCCTGACGCGACATTGACCATGAACGACTCCGTACACCCACACCATCCCGATCTCATCCCGCTCTCGGTGAGCCGGGTCGTCGAAGACGCCAATACGGATACCAGGATTCTCGTCTTGACCAGGACCGACGATCAGGACACCTTTATGATCTGGGTCGGCGCCCCCGAAGGCGACTCGATTCGTCGCGCCCTGGATTCGGCCACACCGCCCCGACCGATGAGCCACGATTTGGTCAAGAGTTTCGGCGAGCACTTCGGCATCACGACCAAGCGAGTCGTCCTGACCGACGTGAAAAGCAGCACCTATTACGCCACCGTATTTTTGGAGAACAAAGGGGTGGAGCGGTCGATCGATGCCCGGCCAAGCGATGCCATCGCCCTGGCCCTTCGAACGCACGCACCGATCTATACCACCCAGGACGTCTGGAAACGGCGCAGCGGGCAACACCTAGATGCCTGGCTCGCGAAGCTCGATACGAAAGATATCGACACACAAGAAGTCTAGGATGTTTGGGTTGACTAATTGCGAGGAGTAGAAGATCACCATGACGACTTATCTCGAAAAACCGGCCAATGTAAAAGAACAGTGGCATCTTGTGAACGCCGAGGGAAAGACCCTGGGACGTCTGGCGGCGAAAGTCGCCGGCATTCTCCGCGGCAAGCATCGCCCCACCTTCACCCCGAACGTGGATATGGGCGATCATGTGGTGATCATTAATGCCGAGAAGATCCATTTGACCGGCAATAAGATGCAGGACAAGCTTTACATCCACCACTCGGGTTACCCAGGCGGACTCAAGACCACTGATGCGCAACATCTGTTCAAGAAGGATCCGACTGAATTGTTGGTACGCGCCATTGAGGGAATGCTCCCCAAGAACCCCCTCGGCAACGGAATGGCAAAGAAACTCCGCGTCTATGTCGGATCGAATCATCCGCACCAGGCTCAACACCCGGAACCTATTTCTCTCTAGCCTATTAGGACCAGAAGGAGACCAGTGATATGGCAGCCGTGACACAGTACGCAACAGGTCGCAGAAAATGTGCCGTAGCCAGAGCCTGGGTAACCGGGACGGCCAATGGTGAAATTACCGTGAATGACAAGCCATTGGAAAAGGCCTTTCCCCGCCTCACCCTCCGGCAAATCATCCAGCTTCCCCTGGAGATGGCCGGACTCACCGGCAAGTATTCGATTAACGCGACGGTCTACGGAGGCGGCCCGACCGGTCAGGCCGGTGCGCTCCGTCACGCCATTGCGCGTGCGCTCGTCGTCTTGAGCCCTACAGTACGGACCCCGCTCAAGAAGGAAGGCCTCCTCACCCGCGACTCTCGCGTGAAGGAACGAAAGAAATACGGACAGAAGGGTGCTCGTAAGCGCTTCCAGTACTCCAAGCGCTAAACAGCCGGAGCCAAAGAACGAGAAAGGGAAGGCTCCTTGCCTTCCCTTTTTTGTGCCTACAACCGGACACCCTCAGCACCAGCTGGACAGGATGACAGGTCATGCCTAAGAAATTTCGCATCGCGATCGCAGGAGCCAGCGGCTATGCCGGAGCAGAACTCGTCCGTCTGGCCGCCGCGCATCCCTACTTTGATATCACTGCGGTGACCTCTGAGAAATCAGCCGGGCAATCCGTAGCCTCCGTCTTCCCCAGCCTGACCGGCGTCGTGCGGCACACGTTCGAAGCGCTGGCACCAGAGGCTCTGGCCGAACGGGCCGATGCCCTGTTCCTCGCGCTTCCCCATACGAAATCGCAAGAGCCGGTTGCGCTCTGCCTGAAGGCCGGCAAACTGGTGGTAGATCTGAGTGCGGACTATCGGCTCAAAAACGTGGCGGCGTATGAAGAATGGTATCAGACCCCGCACGCCCACCCGGCGCTGCTTCAAGAAGCCGTCTATGGCCTGCCGGAACTCCATCGGAGCGCCATCGCAAAAGCGACGTTGGTCGCGTCACCGGGCTGCTACCCGACTGCGGCCATTTTGCAGATGGCGCCGCTCTTCGCCAAAGGACTCGTCCAACTCGATTCCATCGTCATCGATGCGAAATCCGGAGTCTCCGGAGCCGGACGAAGTCCGGGCCTGCCCTACCATTTTCCGGAAGCCCATGAATCGTTGGAGCCCTATAAGATCGGCAAGCACCGCCATATTCCGGAGATCGAACAGGAGCTCTCCGGTGTCATGGGAACGCCCGGCGCGGTCACGATCGCCTTTACCCCCCACCTCGTCCCAATGAATCGGGGTATTTTGAGTACGGCCTATTGCAAGCTGAAGACAGAGATTAAGCTGCCGGAATTGCGAGCCCTGTACCGGGAGTTCTATAAAGGCGAGCGGTTTATCCGTCTCTACGAAGATATCGTCCCGAACCCCCGCTACACCAAAGGGTCGAACTTTTGCGATATCGGGGTCTATGCAGACCAGCGAGCCGGATGGGTCGTTACCGTCGCGGCCGTGGATAACCTGGTCAAGGGCGCTGCCGGCCAAGCCATTCAAGCGATGAATTTAATGATGGGAATTCCGGAGGAAACGGGGCTCACCGCGCCGAGCAGTTACCCCTGACCTCGACGCAACAACGTCACAGCATTCTTGAGTAACCTTTCAGCGAGATGACAACTATGAACGCACAGGCATCAGGCGTGACCGCGCCACAAGGATTTGAAGCCGCCGGCATCCATTGCGGCATTAAGAAACCGGGCATCCTCGACCTGGCTCTCGTGGTATCGACCGTCGCAGGTCCCATCGCAGGAGTCTTCACCAAAAACCGTGTCGCAGCAGCACCGGTGACTCTGGATCGCCGTCATCTCCGGCAGCGTCGTGGCCGCGCCATTATCGTCAACAGCGGGAACGCCAATGCCTGTACCGGCGCCAAAGGGCTTCGGGCAGCTGTTGCCATGGCCGCGGCCATAGGCAAGAGCCTGGCGATTCCGGTGAATCAGGTCTTCGTCGGATCGACCGGCGTCATCGGACGGGTGCTCCCGATCGATCGCGTGCAGGCAGGCATCCCGACCTTGATCGAAACACTCAGCCGCACAGGCGGACGCCAGGCCGCTCAAGCCATCCTCACGACCGACTTACGTCCGAAAACCGTCGTCGTTCAAGCCAGGATCGGCGGCCGAGTCGTGACCATCGGAGGCATGGCCAAGGGTTCAGGCATGATCCATCCCAATATGGCCACCATGCTCGGATACTTGACCACCGATGCCGCCATTGCGCCGGCCGCGCTGCAGCGCGCGCTGAAATCAGCAGTCGATCAGTCCTTCAATTGTATTACGGTGGACGGCGATACCAGCACCAACGATACGGTCCTCTGCCTGGCCAACGGATTGGCGAAGAACGCGACCATCCAATCAGGCTCTAAGCACTATCGGCAGTTCGAACAACTGCTGACTGAGGCGTCGCAGGCGCTGGCCTTGGCCATCTGTCGTGACGGCGAAGGCGTTACGAAGGTCGTCAAAATCGCCGTCGGCGGAGCGAAGACCGTCGCAGCGGCCAAGCGAGTAGCCAGCACGATCGCCACCTCTAATTTAGTCAAGACGGCCTTGTTCGGTGAAGACGCCAACTGGGGACGTGTCATGGGCGCCCTCGGACGATCCGGCGTTCCCATCAATCCCGACATCGTGACGGTGCGCTTCGACAAGGTCGTGATGGTCAAACGAGGAATGGGAACAGGGCTGGCGGCGGAACGGAAAATCGCGCAGGTATTCAAGCAGAAGGAATTTACGATCTCGGTCGATCTCGGGCAAGGACAGGCAGCGGCCCACATGTGGACGACCGACTTGTCGTACGACTATGTTCGCATCAACGCAAGCTATCGATCCTGAGGATGAACCCCGCACCTAACCGCTTGAAAATCCACTGTAGCTATGATAGCGTGCCGAGGCTTTAGAGGTGCATCGGATAACTCTGCTCACACCATCGGCGTCAGCAGAAATAGTACTTAAATTTAACATCAGCGAAGAAAAGCGCTGCTTGGCTTGAGAATAAGGGGATTCGTTCCCCTCACCCGCACGGCGGGTGCTCGGCAAGCCTCGAAGGGAGGTGAAGGCATGGGAGTGGTCGCGATCAAGGAATTGCTGGAAGCAGGCGTGCACTTTGGACACCAGACGAACCGCTGGAATCCAAAGATGAAGAAGTATCTCTTCGGTGAACGCAACGGCATCTACATCATCGACTTGCAGCAGACGCTCACGCGGATGGAACAGGCCTATGCCTTCGTCCGGGACACCGTCGCCGCCGGTGAAACCGTCCTCTTCGTCGGCACCAAGCGGCAAGCCGCGGAAATTCTCCAAGAGGAATCGACCCGCGCCAATATGTTTTACGTGAACCAGCGCTGGCTCGGCGGCATGCTGACGAACTTCAAGACCATTCGTCTCAGCATCGACAAGATGAAAAAAATGGAAACGACGCTGCAAAACCCCACCGAGCATGGTCTGAAGAAAAAAGAAATCATGCTCATGCAGAAAGACATCGTCAAATTGCAGAAGTATCTCTCCGGCATCAAGACCATGCGCGGCCTTCCGGGCGCCATCTTCGTGCTGGATACCCGCATTGAAAAGATTGCCGTGCAGGAAGCGACCAGACTGGGGATCCCCGTCATCGCGATTCTGGACAGCAACTGCGACCCCGATAACATCACGTACCCGATCCCGGGGAACGACGACGCCATCCGCTCCATCAAGCTGATCACCTCGAAGATTGCGGACGCCTGCATCGAAGGCGCGCATATCAAGACGCAGCGCGATGAAGCCGACTTCCAGGCGGCTCCGGCCGCAGGCGGAAAGCCGGCCGCAGTGAGCGCGGCTCCCGTCGCATAACGCATTCGACAACCTAATATTCACGACGATCTCTCTCACCGCGTAAGGATAGAGGACCATGGCAGGATCAAGTCAGCTTGTGAAAGAACTTCGGGAAAAAACCGGCGCCGGTATCCTGGATTGCCAGAAGGCGTTGACGGAAAACGGCGACGATGTCGAGAAGGCCATCGACTACCTCCGGCAAAAAGGCCTGGCCGCGGCCGCCAAGAAAGCCGGACGTGAAACGAATCAGGGGTTGATCCATTCCTATATTCATATGGGTGGGAAGATCGGCGTCTTGATCGAAGTCAATTGCGAGACGGACTTTGTGGCGCGCAACGAAGAGTTTAAAGCCTTCGTGAACGACCTGGCGCTCCAGATCGCCGCAGCCAATCCATCATACGTCAAGCGCGAGGACATCCCCGCAGACCTGGTCGAACGAGAGAAAGCTATTTTCGAAGGGCAAGCGAAGGAACTGGGGAAGCCCGCGGCGGCCTTGCCGAAAATCGTGGAAGGCAAGCTGGAAAAGTTCTATCAGGAGAACTGCCTGCTGGAACAGTCCTTCATCAAGGACCCGAGCGTCACCGTCAAAGACCTGGTGGCGCAGAAGATTTCCAAGATCGGCGAGAACATGAACATCCGCCGGTTCACCCGCTTTCAGTTAGGCCAAGCATGAGTTCTGCGAAATACCGGCGCCTCCTCCTGAAAGTCAGCGGGGAGATGTTGGCCGGTGAGCAGGGCTACGGGATTCAGCCATCCGTCCTTGAGGGACTGGCGCAAGAAATCGCCTCTGTCGTTGCCCTGGACGTCCAAGTTGCCGTCGTCATCGGCGGCGGCAACATTTTCCGCGGGCTGGCGGCCAGCGCATCCGGGATGGAACGCGCCTCTGCCGACTACATGGGCATGCTCGCCACCGTCATGAATGCCCTCGCCCTCCAGAATGCTCTGGAACGGGTCGGCGTCATCACCCGCGTCCAATCCGCCATTGAAATGCGCCAACTAGCCGAAGGCTATATTCGGCGTCGAGCCATCCGCCATCTGGAAAAAAGCCGCGTCGTGATCTTCGCCGGCGGCACCGGCAATCCCTATTTCTCGACCGATACCGCTGCCGCGCTACGGGCCATGGAAATCGGCGCGCAGGTCATCCTCAAAGGAACCAAAGTGGACGGGATTTACGATGCCGATCCGGTGAAAAATCCCTCGGCGAAGAAGTACAGCGAGATCCCGTTTCTCTCGATCCTGAACCAAAACTTAAAAGTGATGGACTCGACGGCCATCAGCCTCTGCATGGACAACAACCTTCCCCTCATCGTGTTCAAGTTGACCGAGCAGGGGAACTTCAAGCGGGTCGCACTCGGCGAACCCATCGGCACGCTGGTTACGATCAGCCCGCGCTAGCTCATTACGGAGTACCGCCATGTCGAACGCAGCTGCAGTCAAGCAAACCCTGACGACCCACATGGACAATGCCGTGGAACACCTCAAGCGGGACCTTGCCGGTCTCCGCACAGGCCGGGCCTCGGTGGCGCTCCTGGATGGCATTCGGGTCGATTACTATGGCACCATGACACCGCTCAAACAGATCGCCAACATTTCGACCCCGGAAGCGCGGCTCATTACGATTCAGCCCTGGGAACCTCAATTGATTAAAGAGATTGAAAAATCCCTGGCGAATTCCGGACTGGGGGTGAACCCTTCAAACGACGGCAAAATGATTCGGGTTCCCCTTCCCCCGCTGACCGAAGAGCGCCGCAAGGAATTGACGAAGATCTGCAAGAAACACGGCGAAGACACCAAAGTGCAGATCCGCGGTTTCCGGCGCGATGCGAACGAAGAGTTGAAGAAGCTCCAAAAAGATGCGAAGTTGACCGAAGACGAACTGCGCAAGGGAGAGCAGGAAACCCAGAAGCTCACCGAGCAGTACGGGCAGAAAATCGACGACGTGATCAAGAAAAAGGAACAGGAGATCATGGAAGTCTGAGTCAGGCTTCCAGACCCATCCTCATCGCGTGCCGACCATTTCTACATCCTCTCCGACCTACGCCACCGTCGACCTCTCCGCCCTGATCCATAATCTGACACAGTTGCGCCGTCTCCTCTCGCCCGGATGCGAGATCATGGCGGTCGTCAAGGCCAATGCCTACGGCCACGGCGCCGTCGAGGTTGCGCGATCACTCGTCGCACAGGGAGTCACGCGTGTCGCCGTCGTCTCGCTCGACGAGGGCATCGCCCTCCGATCGGCCGGGATCACCGTTCCTATTGTGATGCTTGGGCCTCTGTTCGCAGAACAGCTCCACGACATCATCGCCCACCGGCTCACGCCCGTCCTGAGCGATCGTGCGTTGCTCCCGACTCTGGCGCAGGCCACGGCCTCGCTCGCGACCCCCTACCCGATTCACCTCAAAGTGGAAACAGGCATGGGCCGTCTCGGACTGGCTACGGACGAGCTGTTAAACCTCATCGACTCAGGCCCATTGCCGGCTTCGCTCAGGATCGAAGGACTGATGACTCACTTTGCCGATTCCGACGGACCCACGACCGGCCAAACTGAGCAACAACTCGCGCTCTTTCAGGACGTCGTGAATGGCATCACGGCCCGTGGCCTTTCTATCCCGCTGATTCATGCCGCGAATAGCGGTGCCGCCGTTCGCTATCCGCGCTCGCACTATTCGCTGATTCGACCAGGCATCATGCTCTACGGCTATCACACCTTGCCGAAATCGATCCCGGCACCCGACCTCAAACCGGTCTTGACCCTACGGACTTGCATCGCACAACTGCGCGCCATCCCAACCGGCGGCACCATCAGCTATAACGCGACCTTCGTGGCAAAACGGCCGACCCGTGTGGCCGTGCTCCCGATCGGCTATGCCGATGGATTCAACCGACGGCTGTCCAATCGAGGAGACGTCCTCGTGCACGGGCGGCGCGCCAAGGTCATCGGCTTGGTCTGCATGGATATGGTGATGATTGATGTGACGGAGATCCCGGACGCTGCCGTTGGGGACGAGGTCATCCTGATCGGCCGTCAGGGAACCGATCAGATTACGGCTGCAGATCTGGCCGAATGGACCGGCACGATCGCCTACGAAACGCTGTGCGCGATCGGCCCACGCATCCCACGCCGCTATCAGAATTCCTAGCCCTCTCGTAGTACGCGGCTAGAAATTCACGCGCAGTGAGATCCCGCCGGTATGGAAGGCCGTCCGATAAAGTCCATTGACCGCTGTCGCCAGGGCGCATCCGCAACTCACCGTCCGCTGTTCGTAGAAAGAGGCCTGATAGGACAGGTCGAATCCCACGGCCTTGGGCTTGATCGGGCCGAACCCGAAATCGCCGCAACGAATCCCCAACATCGTGCCCCCTTCCTTACACACCAGGCCGAATCCGACTGAAGGAATGTGGACATCCGCCGACGGCACCGCCGGATCGAAGGTCAAGTCAGGCACCTGCGTCGGCGAATTGGTATAGCCGGCGCGAACGGCCATTTCCCACTCCGGCAACGATTCCAACTTCAGCCAGCGATACTCGGTCCCGATCATCACGGTGTAGGTGCCGCGCCAGTTTTGCGGCTGAGGAATGACCGCCCCGTTGGCAAGATAAATATCCAAGCTCCTGACTGATTTCCACCCGACATAATCCACATCCAGTTCAAGCTTCCACTCGCGTTCGGCTGTTCTCGTCGGCCAGATCGCAATCGCACCGGAGATGACTTGCGGCAAGACAAACGTGGTCGAGGCATCCGACGTCTTCACGCCGTTGGCCAGAATCCCGCCGCGCAAGGGCAAGGGGACCTGATTCCGGTAGACCATACCGATATTGGCAACCGGCTTTCCGTCGGCGTTGCGCAACGCCGTATACAGGAGACTGGCATTGAAGCCAACAGCCGTTCCCTTCCCATAGAGCTCCGCTCTCGATCCGGCGGTACCAAACACGGCAGGCGACCCTGGCGGGGTGATGAATTGCTTCTCAAAATGCCCTTCGCCCAGCATGTCTGAAAATGTATAGATATCGGCGCCGAGCCCCAGCGACAAGTCCGGCGTGACTTGATAGGCAATCGTGGGCTTGATATCGAGCAGCGGCATCGCAGAGAAGACGGCTTTAAACCGTTGTGGGCCGTTGTCCGGATACCGGCTGACTGAGCCGAGTGGCGACGTCACGCCGATCCCGACGGTCAATCCACTCAAAATCGTCGCTCCAAGGTCGCCCAGATTCGCCGTAATGAACAGGTGCCCCGGAGCCGGCCATGCCAGGCTCCCGTCGCGAGTACCGGTGGCATTGGCACCGGAGGCGCCGGTGAAACTGGTGGTCCCCCCGGTCAGCAATCCTCCGGCCATGATCTGCACGCCGCGCAGCTGTGTCATGCCCGCGGGGTTGTAGTGCAACGCCGACGGATCGTCCGCCTGAGCCGCGAACGCGTTTCCTTGTCCGGACGCGGACGTCCCCTGCCCCTGGATCCTCGGCACCTGAGCCGACGCTGGAGGGGAGAACCAGATCGATAGAAGGACACCCCCCACGACCATACCGGCCAGCAACGATCGTCCGCATCTCCGTCCCGCTGTGATCAAGATACCCTCCGAAATGTGGTGGCCATCGAGTCATTCCGACCCCACCTTCTCAAGATTATTGAAACCACCGCTCCATGACCGCGTGCAACTCACCGGCCTCAAACGGCTTGAGCAAATACGCCTGCGCACCCATCCCGATCGCCTGGACCGCCAGTTCCTGGGAGCCCGACGCCGTCATGATGAGGATCGGGATTTCGGGATTCTGCAATCGAATCTCTTTCAGGACGGCCAATCCATCAATCCGTCCCAAACCGATATCGAGAAGGACACCGGCATAGCCGATCGACTGGACCGCAACAAGCACGTCCTCCCCGTCCGTCGCGGCCTCCGGGTGATATCCGCTGGCCTTCAACCGGTCGAACAGCCACTGCCGAATGTCCGGATCGTCGTCGGCGACCAGCACGCGCCGCTCTGCAGCCGGCAGGCTGGGCGAAGACGATGGGATCGTCGATCGGAGAGGCAACGTAAACGAGACTTCGGCTCCCCCTGCCGGCCAGTTTTTGGCCGAGACGCTTCCCCCTTGCAGCTCGACCAGCGTTTTGACGATGGAGAGCCCCAACCCGAGCCCCTTCGGGCCGCTCCGCTGCCCCTGCTGCACACGAAAAAACGGATCGAAGATTTTATCGAGATCCTCTGTCGGAATCCCCGGCCCCGTGTCCCTGACCAGAATGCGGACGAACCGCGGGCTGGATGATTCGATCGCCACCGTGATCTCACCGTCCTCCGGCGTATACTTGACGGCATTCTGGATCAGATTCACCGCCACCTGAATCAATCGATCGCGGTCGGCCCACACCTCGATGCGGGTATCGCGCGCACTGAGGCCCAGCCGCTGCCGCTTGGCGGAGGCCAGCGGGCGCAGTTGCTCAATCGCGTCCGTCAAACAGGATTCCAGATCCACATCGACAGGATGAACTTCCAACCGGCCGGCCTCGATCCGGGTCCGATCCAAAAGATCTTCAATCATCCGGATCAGCCGGTCGGAATTATCCAGCATGCGGAACAGATACCGCCGTTGCTTCTCGTTCAGCGGACCGGTGAGTCCATCCAAGAGATTTTGCACAAACCCCTTGATGGAGGTCAGCGGGGTGCGCAGCTCGTGCGAGACATGCGAGAGAAACTGCGACCGCAGCCGGTCGGCCTGCTCCAGCGCCTCGGTCCGCTCCCGAATCTTCAACTCCAATCCGACGTTCCATTCCTCGATCTGCTGATAGGCCGCCGCATTATCGAGCGCGATGGCCACCTGATTCGCCAGCGTGGTCATCAGCTCAAGGTCGTCCTTCGTCAAACTCGGCTCATGCGTCCTATCGACCGTCAGGATCCCCAGAATGTGGTCTTTGGCTTTCAGCGGGACGATGATCAGGGACTTCGTCCGGCTCAGTTCCGCGAGCCGTCGATTTATCGGATGGAGCTCCTGCCAGACCGTTTGGATATCCGCAATCAACAGCGGAAGACCTTGCAGGACCGCCATCCCCTCAGGGCTGTTCCGGTCCGTCACCGGCACCTCACAATCATGCGAGTAGGCCAAGACTTCATCGGACGCTCCGATCACGCGCACATGCCGAATCACACTGCGCAAGGGATCGAACATCGAGACCATGGCACGGTCGTAATGCAAGTCGTGCGTGAGTGTTTCCAGGACACGCTCAAGCAGCGTATCGCGATCCAACGTCGCGCTGAACAGGAGTCCGGCTTGATGCAGGGCCGTCAGTTGCGTCACCTTCCGTCGCAACTCGACCCGCGTCTGCTCCTGCCCTAAATAGGCCTCGCGCAATTCCTCATGCCGCGATTCGACGAAGGCGATCTGTTCCCGAATAAGCGATTCCCGCTGTCGGCTTTCCTTCCGCAGACGGCGCTGCATCAGCCATCCGGCCGCGATGACCGGACTCAATCCGGCAAGCGCCATCTCAGCCGGCCCCATGGCGGGGAGCAGAAGGCGCAGTCCTCCCGCAAGGCACACCCCGATCAACCCGCTCCACAGAATCCAGTGCGACTCGCGCCGGGAGCCTGAGTTGCCCCAGCCATCCCACGCCGGTTCGCGCTGCAAGAGACCCAGCCTGGACTCATCCGCAACGGCCTCACGCGGAGCCGCCCCGGACGGCACCGGCAATGCCGCCAGCGTCTGAGACGCCCGTCCCCATCGCGCCGGCCCGTCGCTCTGCCATCGAATCAGCCATCGGCACCAGTCATCGTCGTTGGAGACGCACGACAGATTCGTCAACGTCGCCGGAGGCAGTCCATGCACGCGCGCCGGAACCGCCGCGAAAATGCCCTGGGCGGACTGACAGACCAGATAGGTGCACCGCCGCCTGAATGGCCCGAACTGGCGAAGCGTCCGGTCGGAAAAGCGCATGGCGAGCGTGGCGGAACCCGGCGTCACGTCGACCACCCGGCATTCGACCGAACCTGAGGCAAACTTGTTGCCGAAATAGGGAAACATGCCGTAGATCTGTTCGAGCGAGAAGGGTCGCGCCAACACCTGAATGATCGGCGACATTTTTTCCATCCCGCCCGCGAAGATGAAGTTCGGGTCGCCGGTCAATAATTCGCAGAACTCGTAGAGGTAGGCGGCAAATTCGTAGGAGTAGCTATTCCAGGGGTTCTTCAGAAACTCCGGCGTGACATGGTAGACGGAATCTTTGATGCGCTGATTCAACAGCACGCACAATTCGTCGACGGCCTCCGGGCCTGCGCCGTCCCCCCGTTCACGAGTCAGCGTCTTCTCCAGATCGAGAATGACCGCCCGAATGCTCATGCCGCTCAAATCCCTGATCGTCTGGCCTTGCTCGTCCAACCCGAACGGGCGAAATTCCATGAACGGCCGGTCAAGGATTCTGCGTTCCTTTGGCAATAACTCGATCGACGGCAGCACTGCCGGTTCGATACCGTCCAATGACTGAATAGGCATAGCACCCTCCCCTCTGGGAACACGCCGCACGCGACGGAGGGCCTTCGTTAGGCCGCATCCCGCGCCGGATATCCGGATTCCGGCGAGGCTAGTATAGGAAGGGAGGCTAGGGACTTCAAGAGAGAAGATCGTACGGCGGAAGGGATGGATCACGCGGAAAGACCGATCAACAGAGCCGATCCGGCAGGCGCTGTTGACCGGTCCGGCAGGAGAGCGGAGCGGCTTACTGCTTCACCCGGCGCTTGAGTTGCTTCTCGATGCTGGCCACCTTGCTGGAGAGCCGGCCTTTTGCCGCCTTGCGATAGTCGACCTTGATCGTGCAGGAAATGCGTCCACAATCCTTGCGCATCCGTTCGTAACACTTCTTCACGACCCCGAAGACTTCGTCCCATTCCCCTTCCAGCACGGTGCCCATCGGATTGAGCCGATAGTCCACACCGCTCTTGTCGATAATGTCGAGCGACCGGGCAACATACTTCCCGACACTCTCCCCTTTGCCCAACGGGGACATGCTGAATTCAAGTAAGACCATGGTCGCCGACTCCTTTATGTGGTTTTGGCAGCCGGTGCCGCCGCCCCCGCGGCCGTCTGACGGGCGCGCTCTTCCTGCCAGACTTTCGGATATTGCACTTTGCCCAAGAGACGAAATCCGTCCAGCGCTTCGCGCAGTAACGCGCGCCGCTTGTCCGCATCGGGCTCGTTCGCCTTCGCCTGCTCGCGGAGATGACCGAGCCAATCGACAAAGGCCGAAAACTCGCTATCGAGAATACGCTCCAGGTCTTCCTTCATGAATCCCGACAACGCCGGGGCCACCCCGCTGCTGCTGATCGCGACCCGGGCATGCCCGACCGCCACCACCGCCGGCATCGTGACACTAGACAGCTCCGGCATGTCCACCGACCACAGGAGAAATCCCTTTTCCCGAGCCTTCGCCAGCAACATTCGGGCAAAATCCCGATCTCCACGGATCGTATTCAGCACCAGTATCGTATGCTCCAGATCGGTCTCGCGGAAATGCCGGCCGCGATGAATGACCTTCGCGGACGCGGCCAACAGTTTCAACGTTTCATGCAGTGTCGGACTGATCACCGTCACCCGGGCGCCGGACTCAAGCAACCGCTGCGACTTGTCCGCCGCTTCTTCGTCGCCGCCGATCACCAGGACGGAAAAGCCCTTCACATCAAGCACCAAGGGAAAACCAGGATTGGGAGCCATAACGTGTTCCTCCATACGGCACAGGTGTAACTGGCAGCCATCATACAATAGCGTCTTCCTGGCCGTAAACCGTACCCTCCCCTTTTCCCCGCGACCTGTCTATAATGCGACGCTCATTGAGACTCTGGAGGATGCATGGCCGGCATATCAGGACAAGCGATCGGAATGGCAGGCAGTATCATTGGTCTGGCGGCCCTCGCCGCCTGGCTCGGACTCGCCCATAGCTGCGATCCGGCCACCGGAGAACCGGTCGTCGCAGGACGGGTCACCATCGCCCCGAATCTGGCCGATCAGGTCAAACCCACCGACGTGCTCTTCGTGATCGTGAAGCGTCCACAGGGTCCGCCCCGTCCCATTGCCGCCAAACGCATCGACCACCCGACATTTCCGGCCTCCTTTGAAATCACCAACGCCGATGTCATGGTCGAGGGATCGGAACTGCGCGGGATGGTCGACATCGTGGCCCGACTCGACCGCGACGGCCAGGCGGGACCGGCGCAGCCTGGCGACATCGAAGGACGCTACGCCAAGAATCCCACCCTCCCGGGCGGCCGAGACTTCGAAATTGTCTTGGATTCAGTCAAATAGCTGGACGGGGAAAAGTCTTGCAGGCTGTTCAAACACGTTTTGAGCAAGGCCGCAGGCGAGTCAAAACCGGAGGCGTCATATTCTTCACCCACCCGCCCCAAGCTGCCAGAGCAGCTTCTTCCCGAAGGGGTACGTTGAGGATGTTTTCGAGGCGAGAACGAAGCCTTCGGGCAGCACGCGTCTCGGCGCGTGCGGGGTTGGGCGGGTGAGAATGTCTGTTTCAACAGCCTGACTACGTCTCAGCAGGGTCGGCGTCCAACTCCATATTCCAGTAAAGATAGTCCCGCCAGCTCTCCGGCGTGTTGCGGATCCCGATCGTAATCGTAATCACCGGGCTCCAGCGCGGCTTCACCGGTTTCTTCTTCAACTTCATCCCGGCTTCGTCCGGCGTCCGCCCGCTCTTGCGATTGTTACAGCGCCAGCAGGCCGTGGTGATGTTCTCCCACGTCTTCTTCCCGCCCTTGGCAATAGGAACCACGTGGTCGAAGGTCAACTCTTCCGTTCGAAATTTCCGGTTGCAATATTGGCAGGTGTAGCCATCGCGCGTAAAAATATTGATGCGGGAAAACTTCACCGCCCGGTGGCTGTCTTTCAGGCGCACCAGTTTGAGCAGCCGCATCACTGCGGGCAGTTTGATCGAGAGGGAGATGCCGTGGATTTCGCGGTCGTAGACTTCGAGGACTTCGACTTTGCCTTGCCACAGAAGGGCAATGGCTTTTTGCCAGTGAACCACCCGCAGCGGTTCGTACGTCGAGTTGAGCAGGAGAGTCATTTCCATGCAGCAACCTCATTCCCTACCTGGCTCCTCTCTGAGAGGCCATCCAGTTTATCAAGAGCGTATATGCTGTTTTTATGCCATAGGCCCCTGGCGAAATCAAGCAACCCCGCATCTATCGCCCTCTAGACGCCGCTATCCGTTTTTTGGGACACTGCCCCTCATGAATGAATTCGTTACCGTGGCCGCGCTCACCGACGTGCCTCCGGGATCAACAAAGACGGTGGACGTCAGCGGCATCTGGATCGCGCTCTGCAATGTCGACGGGACGCTCTATGCGGTCGACAACACCTGCCCGCATGCAGGCGGGCCGCTTGGAGACGGGAAACTGAAGGAGGGCATCATCGAATGCCCCTGGCATGAATGGAAATTCGACCTGCGAACCGGCCAGCGTGTGAACAATCCGAACTTCACGGTGGCCTGCTGCGACGTGCGTGTCGTCGACGGCCAGATTCAGATCAGACTCCCGGAGGACCTGACATAGGCGGCATGGGAGGGGCGCCAGGCAGCGGCGGCGCAGGCGTCTGCGGCCGATCGGAATCCGGCGCCATCGGCGTCACGCCGTCGGCAGGCACCGAGGCGGCGTTGACCTTCTTTTTCCCCAAGTGTGCGTGCCAGATAAATTCTCGCTCAAACCATTGGCCGCTTACACTTTGATCGCGCAACTGCAGCCGAATCTCGTAGATGTCCCCTTCTACCTGCTTAACGCGCCACTCGCCGAGCCGCACCCCCTGCCCGCGGTCCTTCATCGAACGGACATGTTCGTTCATCGCTTGAAGAATCGTCGGAAACCCGATCGCCTGATGCGTCTGCACCATGGCCAGCGCCTCGGCCGCTTGCTTGTCCGCCATCGGATTGAGAGACGGCGGCTTCGTGACAAAGTAGTAGAGCCCGCCGAACACGAGCACGGCCACCACCGCATAGTGGAGCGTTCTCACCAAGAACGAGGATTCCGACGGTGCAGTCGAGAGAGACGGATCGGTACTCATAGTTCAGATACTCAATTCCATAGGAGAGGACGATGGGCTGACGGGCGAACACGCACCGCAGGCATCTTAGGAAGCGCTTGGATGGTTGTCAATGGACGATCCCCCGCGCGAAGCCGGCCGCTTGTCTGAAGAAAAGCCGGTGTGCTACAAGTAACGCGGCACCATCGTCACTCGAATCACCAAGAGCGCCTCGCATGAAATTCTTTCTGTACGGAGACAACCTCAATCTGACCCAACTCAAGCGCCGGGCTCCGGAACATCAGTTCCTCTATCTGGCCACGCTGGGCGATCACACCATCAAGTTCTGCCGATGGTCGGCACAGTGGCGTTGCGGACTCTCCAGCATCGCTCCCTCCCCCGGAGAAAAGGTCTGGGGCGCGGTCTTTGAACTGACCGACGAGGACTTGAAGATTATGGATGAGTTTGAGCAGGACGTCCCGCCGGGCGCCTACCGGCACCTGCAGGTGACGGTCTTGACCGAAGCCGGCGAGAAAGAACTCGTGACGACCTACGCCGCCAATCCCATCGGAAAGTTCAAACCCAAAGACCACTACCTCGACTGGGTCATCAAAGGACTCAAACAGTGGAAAATGCCGGAGGAAGCCGTCGAACAGTGGCAAGCCTACCGGCCTTCGTAGGCAGCGCGACGCACGCGCTGTGTTCACACATCACCCACTCTAACTGAGGGAACTATGCCAAAGCCAAAGCATCATATTCTCGTCTGCACCAACTCCCGTCCTCCGGGACACCCCAAGCCCTCCTGCGGCAGCGCCGGAGCCGCGCAGCTGCTCATGGCCTTCAACATGGGGCTCATGCAACGCGGCGTGCAACCGGGGCAGGTCCTCGTGAGCGGCACCGGATGCCTGGGCCCCTGCGAACAGGGCCCGACCGTGGTTGTGTACCCCGACAACACCTGGTACTCGAAGGTGACGGAAGCCGATGTCGCCACCATCCTCGATGAACACATCATCAAGGGAACGCCGGCCGCGAAACTGAATCCGGACGCGGCCTGGAAATAATTTCCAACGAGCGAAGTATGGCCAGCGCGACCCATCATGAACACAAACACCATGCACCCAGAAGTATCGGGTGCATGGTCATCACCTGCAGCGACACCCGCACGCCTGAAACGGACACGAGCGGCCAGCTCATCCAAAAGCTGCTGAAGGAACAGGGACACAATATCGCCGCCTACCATCTGGTGAAAGACGAGCCGGCCCAGATCACCGCGCGGATCACCGAAGGCATCGCCAACGAAGCCGTCCAGGCCATCATCGTCAACGGCGGGACCGGGATCTCTCGGCGGGATTCGACCTTTGAAGCGGTCGATGCGATGCTGGAAAAACGGTTGGATGGATTCGGCGAAGTCTTTCGCTATCTGACCTATCAAGAAATCGGTTCACCGGCCATCATGAGCCGGGCCACCGCCGGCATCATCAAAGGCCGCGTCCTCTTCTCCACCCCAGGCTCAGAAAACGCCGTCCGCCTGGCGATGGAAAAGCTGATCCTTCCAGAACTCGGGCATCTCGTCAAAGAACTCACGAAATAGAACAGGCCATCAGCCGTCAGCCTTCAATACACCCAAAAAACTCACCCAGCCCTCTGATTCGGTTGAAAGCTGAACGCTGACAGCTGATGGCTTTTTTCAGTCCTGCCCGATCTTCGGTTCCGAATAACGGATTTCCGTCGAGATGTTCGACTGCGCATACTTCCGGTACGACAACATCACATCCCGCACCGAGACCACGCCGACAATCTCCCCGCCCTTGGTCACGGCCAGGTGGCGCACACCCAGGTCGCCCATCATTTCCTGAGCATCGTCTATCGACTCACTCCCCTCGATCGTGCACAGGGGCGCTGTCATAATCTTCTCGACTGTCAGCTTCCCGAGCGGCTTACTCGTGGCCACTGCCCGGCGGACAATATCCGTATCCGTCACAATGCCCACCAACTGCTTGCCCTTCTTCACCAGCAACGACCCGACTCGGGCCGTCCGCATTTTCTTGGCCGCACTTACGATCGACACCGCCGGCCCGACGGTTTTGGGATGTTTGCTCATGATCTTGGATACGGTAGACATGATTTCCCTCCCTCTCGTTGATGGTATCGAGTGGAAAGAACGCCGGCGCTCGTTCTCCCAGTATGATGGCTAACCTATTATACTCGCATACGTGGGAAGGATGACTGCAAAAGAGCGCCTGGGTCAGGCCGAAGAGAAGGGTACTACTGAGGATGAGCTCCACGTCTAAGATTCAGAAGCAACGTCTGTTCAAAATGCCCTTCCAGCAAGGCCGCAGCCGAGTCAAAACCGGAGGCGTAGCCTCTGGGCTACGTTGAGGATTGTTTACGAGAGAAGTGTGAGACTGGAATGTATTTTCAATAGAGCAAACACGAAGGATGCTCAAAACGGTCAGCCAACGAGGCCGCAGGGAGCATGGCGACTGAGGCGTACCCACAGGGGTACGTCGCAGGGAGACATGCGACTGAGAACGAAGTTGGGGGCCGTTTTCAGCATCCTTACACCAACAGGACGATTTTGCCGAAGAACTTGCGGCTAAGCATCTGCTCTTGCGCCGCGCGAGCCTCTTGAAGCGGATACGTGCGGTCGATGACAGAAATCAGCCGCTTCTGGCCCATCAACTCTGCCACCTTCACCAGTTCTGCCCGCGTGCCCATGTAGGAGCCCTTGATCGTGTACTGGCGGGAATAGACATACCGGAGATCCACCTTCACCTCAGCACCGGTCGTCGCGCCACAAGTAATCAAGCGCCCGCCTTTCGCCAGCGACGCCAGACAGCTCTCCCACACCTCCGGCCCGATATGCTCGATCACCACATCCACGCCATGGCCTTCGGTCAGGAGCTTCACGCGATCTGCCACTTTCTCCTTCGTATGGTTGATGACCGCATCGGCGCCGAGCACCACCGCCTTGGGGATCTTGTCATCCGATCCGACCGTTGTGATCACACGTGCGCCGGCGAGCTTGGCCATTTGAATCGCCATGGTCCCTACGCCGCTCCCGCCGCCCATGATCAACACCGTCTCGCCATGTTGGAGACCGGCCTGGGCAAACAACATATGCGACGCGGTCACCGAGACGAGCGGGAACGCCGCCGCCTGTTCGAACGAGAGGTTCTCGGGAATCGGCATCACATTGCGGAACGGCACCTTCACATACTCGGCATAACCGCCGTGCATCATCGCCCCCAGCAAGCTGTAGGAGCGGCAGAAGTTGTCCCGTCCTGCCAGGCACTGTTCGCACTTCCAACAGCTGATCCCGGGCGAGATGAACACGCGCTGCCCGACCGTCACGTGATCGGCCTGTGCGCCGACTTGCTCCACGACGCCCGCCACGTCCGATCCTGACACATGCGGCATCGGCATGGGATAAGCCGGATTCCCCTGCCTGATCCAGATATCCAAATGGTTCAGCGCGCAGGCTTTGACCTTGACCAACACCTCATCAGGCCCGATCGTCGGCGTCGGCATATCTTCATAGCTCAACTTATCCGGTCCACCATGCGCGCGAAATAAGACAGCTTTCATATTCAGCTCCTTGCTAGACCACACCCTACCCTATAGAACTAGATCGGAAGCAATTAGGAGAAGCTTGAGAGAAATACTGATCGTAAAAATCACGTCCCGGCAGGTTGCGCAAAAAGGTCGTCAGCAAGGCCGCAGACGACGAAAGCACCGGAGGCGTACCCTCAGGGGTACGTTGAGGATGCTTTCGAGGCGAGAACGAAGCTGGCGGCCTTTTTCAGCAACCTGTTAGAACTTCAGCTCGCCCTCCACCACCATCACACACTCCCCCCCGACCTTGACTGCCTGAATGACTCCGTCGGTCGAATCGACCTGGATGAGAATGCGCGAGGGCCGCTCGATCTCGTAGCCCTGCTCCGAGACGATCTCGGTCGTCGGCTTCACGTCAATAATACGGTGATGCACCAGATAGGCCCCCAAGGCGCCGCTCGCGCTGCCGGTGGCGGGATCTTCCAGAATGCCGATGGCCGGCGCAAACATGCGGGTATGGACCGTCGAGTCCGGCTCAACCGTGACCGTCGTGAAGACCATGATGCCGTTGGCGCCGAAGCGACCGCAGAGATCGGTAATGGCAGAGGGATCGGGCCGGATCGACCGGATCGCCGTCAGCGTCCGGATCGGCAGGATGAGGACCGGCAACCCCGTCGACACTACCTCGATCGGCGACTTGGCCTCGGCCACCGCATACTTCGGGAGCCCGAGCGATATGGCCAGCTTGTAGAAGTCTTCCTCATCGTCCACCGCGTCGAGAAACTCCGGCTTCGGCTGCGACATGACCACATGCTCAATCTGCTTCCCCACCCCGCGCAACTCCACCGGAAACAAGCCGATGTTGCACTCGTAGAGCAGGCGGGTCACCGCGCCGGTGAGCGGCACAAGTCCGAGCTGCGCCAGGAGATAAAACGTGCCGATCACCGGATGGCCGGCAAAAGGCAGTTCCTGCGTCGGCGTAAAAATCCGCAACCGGACCACCGCCGCCTGATCGGTCGGAGGGAACACAAAAACCGTCTCGGAGAGGTTCATTTCCCGGGCGATCTGCTGGAGTTGATCATCGGAGAGCCCGTCGGCCTCGGGAAACACGGCAACGGGATTGCCCCCGAACGGCTCTGAGGTAAACACATCGGCTTGGTAGAACTTCAGCGAGCGGCGATCAGGCATTTGTAGCTACTCCTATAAATCCTGACGATAACCTCCCCGGCATGTTCAAAAAGGTCTTGTGGCAAGGCCGCAGGGAGACGTACGACCGAGAACGCCGCCAGAAGCCTTTTTCAACATGCTGCTATGCAGGGCGTGGAAATGCTTCATACGACTGCACCATCGGATTGCGCACATAATTCTCGACATAATTCTGCAACGACCCGTTGCGATAGAGCTGCTCGTTGGCAAACCGCGTATCGACCTTGTGCAGCACTTTGACCTTCACGCCGGTCTTTTCCGTAAACTGTTCCAGCGTCACGCCGGTGATGTCCGTGTAGGGACCGCGGCCCGATTGCATGATGCACTTGGGCACGTGGATCGTCTTCTCGGTAGTCAACCGCCGCGCGATGTCGTCGAACGTCAGCAACACCGTGCAATCCGAATCCCCGCTCAGCATCGCATTCGGCACGTAAAGCACCCGCGCCTTGTTCTTCCGGTACATCGAGAGAATCTTCGACACGCTCCAGCCCGTGACCAGCGTATCCTTCTTCTCCAATTCCAGCGAATCGAAGAGACTGATGATCCGTTTCCTGCTCAGAAAGGCCGTGATATAGGCCTCCGTGTGGATCGTCTGGAGATTCGGCAAGGCCGCATCGTAGATCCGCAGCGCTTCCTCCGCCAGATGCTTCCGGCCCTGCCGCATGAGGCCGGCCGTCTCCTCCTTGAGGCCGCGCACCGGCGTGAGCGTGCCCATCCAGAGCACGCACTTCTGATTGATCTTGGAAATCTCCACCGCATCTTTCGACATCGTATTCGCATCGAAGGTATAGAAATTGGCCGACGACACCGCCGGACCGTCGAGGACCTTCATGAGGTGCTTCACCGAGGGCGCGTGCGGCATGAGCCGCTGGCGATACTCGCTGAGGGTGATGACCGAAAGTTCGAAGTTGATCCGTCCAGGATATCGCGCGACCAGCTGATGAATCTTCGGGACATGCACGAAGCCGACAGTGAAGAACTGGATGCTCTTGTCCGTGTACTTCAGAAAGTCCTCGACCCACTCCATCGCCTTGGGATGGAGGAAGAGATCGGTCCATTCCATGAACTCGTTCCCGCCCAGGCACCAGAACTGCTTCGGGTCGGTCGGCTTCTTGCTGATGTAATCGAGAATGTATTTCCAGTCCTCGTCGGAGGTCTTGGGCGGATCGAGCGTTTCGCGGTAGGAGTGATCCAGCTCGTAGCAGAACTCGCACTTCACCGGGCAATCGCGCCCGAGGCTCAGCGGGATCTTCCCCGCGTCCATCTCACGGCGCAGCACATCGCGATAATCCTTCTTCGTGAAGATCGGAGCGGCCTGAAGCATCGGGAGGGGCATTGGCATTGATTGACGACCTTGCTCCAGCTAAAGTAACGGTATGACTGACGAGACCATCCCCAAAGAAATCGCCCAGGCACTGAAGATTCTGGATCTCACGCTCCCCGTCACCACCGAAGACCTGGAACGGGCCAAGCGCGTGCAGCTCTATACCTGGAATCCCGCCCGCTACTCGAATCTGACCAACAACCCCAAGAAGTACATGGAAGCCTACAAGAAGGCCGAAGAAATGACCAAGCTGGTCGAAGCCTCGTATGCTCTCCTCACCGCCGTCCTCGTGCCGGATGATGAAAACGCCACCTAACGGCGTTCTCAGTCGTACGTCTCCCTGCGACCTAGCCCCGAGGCTAGGCCTCAGTCACCGTGCTCCCTGCGGCCTTGTTAGATGACGTTTTGATCATCCTGTTAACCCGCGTCGTGGCTCGTAACCCGCGCCATCCCTTCGTTCCCCTCGGACTGCGCCACCGGCCAGGTGACGAGGCCTGACACACCTTCCGCCGCGCCCACCGCGACCTGCTGCTTCGCATAAATCTGCGGCAGCTTGTTCGTACCGAACTTGGAGATGTAGAGGAACACGTGCTCGCGGGAATTCACCCGCACGGCCCAGGGCTGGAAATCGTTCTTGTAGAACTCTTCGCACATCTGCATCGCATCGAGGCACGACAGGGTGCTCGGCTCGTTCAGCGTGTAGTAGTAGTCCAGCGGCAGGTCGTACTCCTCCTGCTTGTGGATCGTGATGCCGAACTTCTCCGGATTGCGCACCATCGGCGTGTGCCGGTAGGCCACGAAGTAGAAGAGTTCCACGGAGTGAATGACCGGCTGATTGTCGATAACGAACTGCCGCGTTTCCAGCGCCTCGTCTTTCGTTTCGCCGGGGAAGCCGTAGAAAGCCATCACGTGGTTCCAGATCCCCGCCTTCGAGGCCTGGTGGAGATTGTTCTGAATCACGCTCTTCTTCGCATGCTTATCCATGAGGTTCAAGACACGCTCGTTCGCCGACTCCATGCCGTAATAGAGGGTGCAGCAGCCGGCCTTCGCAGCCAGATCCCAGATCGCCTGGTCCTGTAAGGTTTCTTCAAAACGGATGAGCGTCGTCCACTTGATCCCGACGTTCTGCTCCACCAGTAGCTGCGAGACTTTCTTGAAGAGCGCCGGCGGATAGGATTCGTCGGAGAAGAGGAAATGTTTGCACTGGTACTTGTCGCGCAGTGCCGTCACCTGCTCGATCACATGCTGCGCCGTCATCCCGCGATATTGATCGAAGTAGCCCTGCCCGTGGTCGCAGAACGTGCAGCGGCCCCAGTAGCAGCCGCGCGTCGCGAGATAGGGAATGATCCGCTCCGGGACAAAGTAATGATCCAGCGGCAGGCCGTCAAAATCCGGCAGCGGCAGCGCCGCCGTCTTCTCCGTATAGACTTCCTTGCTCTGCTTCACCCCGTCGGCATGGCGATACATGAGATTCGGCACCGACTCCAGCGCCCGCTGCCCGTTCAGCGCCTCGATATACCAGAGCAGCGCATGTTCGCCTTCGTAGAGGATCGCCGCGTCGAACACCTCGGTGAAGAACCGCTCGTGATGCGGCAGTTCTTCCTGCAACCGTGTGATGACGTTCCCCCCGACCACGACCTTGATGTGCGGGAACGTCTCCTTGATCATCTTGCAGAAGGTCAGGCCCGCCAGCAGCTGCATCTGCGTGCCGATGGAGATACCGACCACATCCGGCTTCTCTTTGCTCACGGAGGGCAGCACCAGCTGATTGCAGATATCGCGGTAGACGTTCACCTGTTCGTCGTCGAGACAGGCGAAGACTTCCTTCGACACTCCCGGACGATAACCCAGGTTGCTTTCCATCGGATAGAAGACGAGCGAGGCCGGATAGTAGGCGGCGGAGATGTACTGCATCGCCTCACGGAAGGTATTGAGCGCCAGCTCCAGTTTTTCGGCTTCGTAGAACCGTTCGCCGCGGACAACCAGCTTGGCATCTTCCGCCCGCTCGGCCAGATCGAACACATCCACCGCATAGGCCTGCTCGACCACGGCTTTCTGATCCGCTTCGCGATCCGTAAGCGTCCCGGCCTTTTCCTTGTCCTGCAGCGGCTTGAGCTGCATGCCCAATCGAGCCTTCACCCAGATCAGGAACTCCATGGTGAAGAAGTGGTCGTACATCTCGATGTTGATGTCGCGCTGTACAACCGTGTGCCCGGCCTCCCGCAGCACCGCCGTCAGCGACGGCAACGCCAGATAGGGCGCCGTCGGCACCCACTCGGGCGGAAACAGCAGCATCACCTTCGAGGTCTTCCGATCCTCTTTCTTGATCGGCGACAAACCGTCTATCTGTACGAGGCCGGAGCTACTCATATATTCTTTCTATTTCCCTGCTCATCACGCGTCACTGGTATTCTTTCCCCTCCTTTGTAAGAAGGGGAAGGGGAGGTAGAGACCGGGCTTCTACCCCTCCTAGCCCCCCCTTACAAAGGGGAGGGATTTTGGGACCAGCTCAACTGCCTCGTCCCTTGTCCGACCTCGTCATGCGTCAAGTGTCTGTTCAGATCATTCAGCACTCAGCACCCAGGACTCAGCACTATTCAAATCACATCTTTCCAGCCAGCGTCGGCGTCACCCCCGCCGTTTTCATTGACTGATATTGCAGATCCCGCAACTTCTCCAGCCCGAACTTCGCAATATAGAGAAAAATGTATTCCCTGATGTAGAGCCGCAGGTCCCAGCCCGCGTAATGATTCTGTTCGAATTGCTGAAACACCCGCTCGGCTTCTTCGATGCTCATCCCGTTCTTCACCGTGTAGTAGTAGTCGAGCGCCAGATCCCATTCGGGATTCTTGTAGGCGGTCACGCCCCACTTCTCCGGATGCTTCGCCACGGGATTATGCCGGCCCAGGTCGAACGTGCCGAACCCCAGCGAATGCACATAGTCTTTGTTCTGCTCCAGAAACTCCACCGACGACCAGGCCTCTTCCTTCGTCTCGCCGGGAAAGCCGAAGAAGCCCATGCAGTGGTTCCAGATGCCGGCCTCCGCCGTGCGCTTGAGATGCTCGGTCATGATGGCGGTCGTCGTCGCCTTGTCCATCAGCTTCAGCACCCGCTCGTTCCCCGACTCATAGCCGAAGTGGAGATACTTGCAGCCCGACTCCTTCGCATCCTGCCAGACCTGATCTTCCAGCAGGCTCTTCTCGAACCGCATGTGCGTCGTCCAGACGATGTCCATTTTCGTATCGATCAAGCCGCGCGCCAGCTTGCGGAACAAAGCCGGCGGGTATGACTCGTCGGTGAAGTGGAAATGCTTCGCCCCGTATTTGTCGCGCAGATGCTGGATCTCCCCGAGAATGTCCTGAATCTTCTTGCTCCGGTATCCGGCGGTATAGCCCTCACCATGGTCGCAGAACTCGCAGCGGCCCCAGTAGCAGCCGCGCGTCGCCAGATAGGGCAGAATCTTCGTTGGGACGAAGTACTTCTCCAGCGGCAGCCCGTCGAAATCCGGCGGCGGCAGCGCATGCATATCTTCCGCAAAGCTCGTCTCCGAGGTATGGACGCCGGTCTCGTCCTTGTAGATCGTATTCGGCACGTCGGCCAGGCTCCGCTTCGCCCCCACAGCCGACACCAGTTGCACGAAAGCCGTCTCCCCTTCATAGACTACGGCACTGTCGAAGTATTGGAACAGCGGCGACTCCGGCAGCACATCGCGCAGGCGCGTGACCGTATTGCCGCCGATCGTGATGTGGATGTTGGGGAAGTGCTGTTTGATCAGGGCGCAGAAGGTCATGGTGGAGAACATCTGCTGCTGCAGGACGATCGAGATCCCGATCACATCCGGCTGCTCCGCCTCGATCGCCGGCTTCACCAAATGGTCGAACACATCCCGGTAGATGTTCACCTGGGTATCGTTCACTGCGTCGATGACTTCGGAAGAGACGAAGACCTTATAGGACAGATCCGTCTCCATCGGCGGCATGCAGATCCGCGCCGGGGCATAGACCATCGAAATGACCGACGTCACCTCGCGGAATACTTGAATGGCCCACTCTAACTGATCGATTTCGTAGAAGACTTCCCCGCGAATGATCGCCTTCGCCTTCTCCGCTTTCTTGATCAATTCGTCGATCCGCTGCCTGGTCACGTCGCAGAGCGCGAGCTGCAAATCCATCTCGTTGGCGTCCAGATCCCGCTTCTTGGAGAGCTTCCGGAGCCGGTCGAGCTGTTGCGGCACCCGGCGCAGGACTTTCTTTAAAAAGTCCTCGCTGAAGTACCAGTCCCACATTTCGAGGTTGATGTCTTTTTGGATGACGGTATGACCGGCCTGACGGAGGACGGCGGTAAGGGAGGGAAGACTGAGATAGGGTTCGGAAGGAAACCAGTCCGGCGGGAAGATCAGCATGACCTTCATCTTCCGGCCGCTGGAAGCTTCGAAACTCTGACGATTCAGGAGAATCAGTTCTTTGGAGGCGCGTTCACCCTTCGAGTACTCAATGCGCATGAAGGAGGCTCCTCGTCTATCGCACCGGCATTCCGGAGCCCGCCGAAGCTTCAGCAAAGGCGGGTGAAACACCCCAGAATGCCAAGGGGTTAGCTATAGGAGGACACATTGTAAGGGGGCCAAAGATTGATATGCAAGAGCGGGGAGCGGAGCGGCCAGATAGTCCTTTGTGCTCGCTGAGGCCCCACGGAGAAACAGTGGTCCCTCAATGCGCGCAATGAAGGACTACCTGACCACTCCTTTGATAGGGAAAAGAAGAGAGGCGTGATGAATCAAAGCGGTTTCGACTGGCCCGAGGTATGAGCGCGAAGAGCTTTTTCAGCAAAGGCATCGATTGTACCAGCCTTCACATCAGCCTCGAACTAACGATCCCATGTCTCCGCGTCAAATGCCGCATACCACCGACGAAACGCGGCAAGCTCCTCGGGAGACAGCTTCTCAATCTGTTCTTCGATCGCTTCGATGCTGCCCATACACCACCTTTACTACTGCACACCTGAGAGAACCTCGCCCTTCGTCAGGTCCCGATAAAGATCGCGAAGATGGGATTGCAGGTCTTCGAAGGACTCCCCTTGTGTCCAGTAATCCGGATTGTCCTGGAGGTAGCCGAGCCACTGCCCTTGATCCTGCCAATAAATATACTTGATCAATTCCATGGTCAGTATTTTAGCCGGACTAAAAATGTCTGGGAAGTGGAGCGCGGAAACGGACAGCTCAAAACCGGCGGATCCGTGTTAGAAGAATAATCGACGAACCCCCAGGATGCTCAAAACGGCATCCCGCTAGGCCGCAGGCAAGTCAAAACCGGAGGCGTACCCTTGGGGTACGTTGAGGATTTTGGCGAGCCGAGAACGACGCGAGAGGTCGTTTTCAGCTTCCTGGTTGGAAGCCCGCTCGCCCTTCGACGACTCAATGCGCATGAAGGAGGCTCCTCGTCTATCGCACCGGCATTCAGAAACCGAAAGAATGCCAAGGGGTTAGCTATAGGAGGACACATTGTAAGGGGGCGGGGGAATCAGTTCGAGAGCCAAACGCCCTCTTTGGCCTTTTACAATTGACACTTGTTAGCGTCCCGTCTTACCTTCCCTAAATCTTTTGGGTGGGCTGCTGCCGGTTTCAAAGACACCGAGTTAGGTGTATGAATGAAACCGGAGGTAGGTCATGGAGCGACGGAAGTTTACGCGCGAGTTCAAAATTGAGGCGGTGAAGTTAATCCAGGAGCGCGGGGTGACGGTGGCGCAAGCCGCGCGGGATTTGGGCGTGCATGGGACGGTGTTGCGCCGATGGGTGCAGGAGTCTGCCGCCGACGCGGCACAGGCCTTTCCGGGCCAGGGGCAGATGAAGCCTGAGCAGGCGGAACTCGCTCGGCTTCGCCGTGAAGTCATCAAGCTAAAGGCGGAGCGCGATATCTTAAAAAAAGCCGCGGCCTACTTCGCGAAAGAGGCGCTGTGAAGTTCGCCTTTATCGCGACACCCCGAGGGATCTGGCCGGCGGGATGGTTGTGCGAGGCGCTCGGGGTCTCGCGGGCAGGCTTCTATGCCTGGCGAACCCGATCGCCGAGTGCCCGGGCGAGGGCCAACGATCAGCTGCTGACGAGGGTGCAAGCCAGCTTTCTCGCCAGTGACCGAACCTATGGAGCCCGGCGTGTCTGGCACGATCTGCTAGCAGAGGGAGTCTCCTGCGGCCGACATCGGATCGAACGGCTCATGCGACACGCGGCGTTGCGCGCCCGCCCCAGGCGCCGGAAGATGCCGTTGGATACTGGCGTGCGGTCGACAAACGCCGTCGCGCCGAATGTGCTCGACCGGACGTTCACGGCCGCGTCGGCCAATCGAAAATGGGTCGCCGACTTCACCTATCTCTGGACCGCCGAAGGCTGGCTCTACGTGGCCGCGGTCGTGGACCTGTTCTCACGCCGGGTCATCGGCTGGTCCATGCAGGCGACGATGACCACGCAACTCGTCACCGATGCCCTCGTGATGGCGATCTGGCGGCGCGGCAAGCCAGAGGCGGTCCTGCATCATTCGGATCGGGGCAGCCAGTACACCAGTGAGCCGTTCCAGCGGCTGCTGGTTGACCATGGCGTGACCTGTAGCATGAGCCGAGCCGGTAACTGCTGGGACAATGCCGCGATGGAGAGCTTCTTCTCCTCGTTGAAAACTGAACGCACGGCGAACAAAACGTACCGCACGCGAGACCAAGCCAAAGCGGACGTGTTCGATTACATCGAGTGCTTCTACAATCCCACGCGCGAGCCAAGAAAAGGGGACAACCAAGAAAAGGGGACAGGCTACTTTTCTAGTGGCTTCCTCGGCCGCCCCCGCTTCCGCATCGTTGATTCCAACCCCAACGTCTCCGCTATCTTTGCTTGCCAGCCTTCCCTTCCGAAGGGCTGCTGCCGATTCACGCAGGTCCGCAACGTGACCAGTTCATGATCAAAGAGCGGCTGATCGATCCATTGCAACCACTCGTTCGGCATCTCGGCAGGCAACGAGTCACTCACCCGTGGGAAGCGCAGACTGGACCAGGGCCAGTCCATCGCATGCTCGACTAAACCCGCACGAACTGGATTGCGGAGCACATACCGAAGGGCCGTGAGGAGATGACTGTCTTGCTGAATCGGAAAACTTTTGAACCGACCCTGCCACACATGTCCATGACTCCGGTAATGCTGGTGATACCGCCGGACATGGCTCGTCATCCACCACTGCATGAATGGACTCAGCGTTGCCTCAGTGGCGGGCTGCACGACAAGATGGAAATGATTCGGCATCAGGCAGACGCCGAACACTTTGACGGGGAATTTTGATTTCGCGGCAGTAAGCAAGTCGAGGAAGGCCGTGTAGTCGCCATCTTTATGGAAGACGATCGCCCCACCGTTCCCCCGATTCAAAACATGGTAGGCGTGTCCGGCCACTTGTCCGCGTGGAATCCGAGGCATGGGTCAGTACGGTATCCGAATCAGTAGCTATATCGCAAGAAAAAGTAGCCTGTCCCCTTTTTTATTCTACCCCACACTCATCTCTCCTTCCGTCACACACACAGCACGTTAACCTAAACCCAGTCTAATCCCCCTACCCTAGAATCTATTTGCTCTTGCGAAACTCATAAGCGCTTCGACCATCATCTTCTTGCGATACACCCGCTGCAGGCTGAATGCCTTTCAGCCGTTCAAATCGAACTGGATACCCTTGTCCCCCAGGCTGAACTACTGTTTCAGTTTCAACAATCTCAAGAACATTTCCAGCAGCATCCTTCTTTACAGCAATGGACTTTGAATACGTGGTGGGGACCGTACAGCCTGGCAATGCGATTGCAAAAGCTAGCACGGCAATACTCAATACATGCCTCATTGTTATCTCCTTTTATATAAAGACCTCGTTGACACCAATCCACCGCAATCTACGTGGGGTAAAGAGCATAAAATCGGTCTATATTATCTAAGGGCAGTGAAGAAAATATACGGGGACATTCTAAATTTCTTCTGAGTTGCGGAACGGTGTTTGGTTACGTTCCCCCGTACGCAGCGCGTATTTCTCGCGCCTCACCGTAAGACATTTCACGCTACATCATTCCACTCCAGCCTCACGGCTTGGAGGATTGCCGAGACTGATTCAGGTGGATCTACACTCACGTCGCGGCGCTTCGGCAAGCGAGAATCCGGACGCCTAGATAAGTACACGCACCCCTCGCCCACCGCTGCTAAGAGAATCAGACTCCCGGATAAGCAGCAAGAGGAATGTCCCTTATAGTGGGGGCCGTCGAGCAGTAAACCGAGTGCTGTCACGCGCGCACACACAGGAGGACCGATATGAGGACCACCGTACTATCATCCGAACTGGACACCTCAACGAGTCGAATCGGCTTCATGCGGTCAGTCTTTGAACTGCTCGGAATCGTTCTGATTCGGTTCCGGCCCGTTCAGAGAATGTGGGGTGCGTGGCTCGTCGCCGTGAACGCGGCGGGTCTGTTATTCATCATGCACATTGAGGCTCAAGTCGCACTAGGAGCAGTAGGCATGGCGCTGCTCGCCCAAGCGCTGATCTATCAGCGCAAGCGCTTCATTCGGCTGCTCGGAGTGACACATATGATCTGGGTGCCCATGCTGGCGTGGATGGCCCTGCGCTTTGCCACGATCCCGGAAGGGGAAGTCGCGTTCCATGCTTGGCTCGTCACGCTCATCGCCACCAATGCCATCTCTTTGGCGATCGATGCCTGGGATGCAGCGCGTTTCGTCCTTGGCGAACGTCAGCCCCATTACGTATGGTGATCATGAGGGATGGAGGAAAAGAATGGGGACATTCTGAATCTCCCGCCGCGTGGCGATCCGACGCCTTTACCTTTCCCCTTCACAACACAAGGCCGATGGACCAGGCGGTCGTGAAAGAGTAGAGTGACCCACGGCTTTCTGCTCGGCATCGAGGCGCAGGAGCAAAGATGACAAAACAAGACGATGGTTCTTCTGCCCGTTCTACGTTTGTTCCGCTCATCCCGGTACTCTTTCTGCTCGGTTCGTTCTTGCTCCCTTCCTTCGATCTGAGTTCAAGCCAAGCCCACGCCGCAGGCGGAGGTCAGACGAAGTTCCAGCGCATATCGACACAGTTCATCGCGGCGTTGGGCGATCCAGGTGCGACCTCCGGGAGCGGCGCGCAATCGTGGGGTCTGTGGCCTCTGGACCCGGGTCCTCGGGGCGTTGAGCTGACCAACTATAAACGGTTGAAGGATGCAGGTGGCGTCGCCCCAGCGCGCTGGAAATTCGACGACAGGGACTGGTGGCTGGAGGAGCATGGCTTGATCATGGAGCAGCCGACCTTTCCGCTCCCTCCCGGCAAATACCTGGTCACGGGCGCCCGCAAGGTGACGGCTGTGCTGACCATTCATCCCGCCGACAGGAATGGCGACAGGCGCTGGGAGCTCGATAAGGGCGCGACGCTCTACGATGTGACGCACCTGGCCTGCCGCTCCGCGCGCTATACACCGGCAGCGGTTGGTGGTTCGTGCTCGCCGGCACACGTGCAGAAGACTGCGTTTCCAGTAGCGCCAGGGGGAACGATGCCTCCGGTCGAGGGCTGCACGAAGCAGGACTATGCGGTTCTCATCGTGATCGGCGTGGGCGTGGAAGACTGAACGCCGGTGACGACGGACTAGACAAAGAAACAGGTGTCAGGAACCACTTTCCGACGCGTGGCGTCCGGTGCCTTCCTCGTCTCCCCCACTTCTCCCCTTCTTCTCATCTCATCCCTCGGCAGACTTGCATTTTCAGGCATCCGGGCATAGCCTTACCTGCAAGAACGGCTAAGGAGAACACCCATGGCAAAGGCAAAAGCTGAAGCGCTGGAACTGATCAAGAAGCTGCCTGACGATGTGACCACGAGTGGGATTATGGAGGAGCTGTTCTTCAAGCAGCAGGTGGAAAAGGGCCTTCAGGACGTAGCTGAGGGACGCATCCTCACCCAGGCAGAGCTGAAGGAGAGAATGGCCCGATGGCGCAAGTCCGCTGGTCGCTGACTGCCGGGAACGATCTTCAGGACATCGAAGACTTCATCGCCCGTGATTCCGTACTCCATGCGATCACGTTCGTCGACCGCATGGTTGAATCCACAGAGACACTCCTCACGAACTCCCACATCGGACGCGTTGTTCCCGAGTTCAATCGCTCGGATCTTCGAGAAGTGATTTTCGGAACTTATCGAATCGTCTATCTCGTGAAAGACGACACCGTCTTCATTCTTCGAGTCGTCCACGGTGCTCGAGATTTACAGGCACTTGTTCGCCGAGAACCTTGGGACATTGGCATCTGAGACGTTGGGAAGAAAAAGAGGGAGATTCTGAGCCGCCCCCGATTTCATTGACACCGCGTAGGGCACATATGCGGCCTCCTCGGCCTCACCAACTGCCGCATCGTCGATTCCAAGCCCATCGTCGCCTCAATCTTCGCTCGCCAGTTTTCCCTCCCCAATGGCTGCTGCCGATTCATGCAGATCCGCAATGTGACCAGTTCATGATCAAAGATGAACTGATCGATCTGGTCCCCTTTCTCTTTGCCACAAGGCTTGCTGCCCTGGGGCAAGAAACCTGTATAGTACGCCGTTCACCAAAATCACATCGTCGGAGGCTTCATGGATTGGACGTCACTTACTACTACCCTCGAGTTTCTGGTGTTTGGACTTGTCGTGGGCGTTATCGCCAAGGTGCTGATGCCCGGAAAGGATCCGGGTCAGTTGATCGGGACGACGGTGATCGGGATCGGAGGCGGCCTGATCGGCGGCTGTCTTGGGGGCCAAGTAGGTCTCAGCGGGGATTCCGATATCATCGCGTTTGTCTTCGCAATCATCGGGGCGCTTATCATACTGATGCTCTATCACTGGCTCGCAGCCTAACAAATTACGGAACAAGGACAGTGGGCAGACAAACTGAGCAATTGTGAGCAGCCACTCAAGAAGCGATCGAGTACCATTGAATCATGCTCCACGAATTTTTGACTTCGAACCGTACAGAGTTGATCACGCGTTGCAGGAACAATGCAGTGCAAAGATTCTCGCCCTCCGAGAGTCCCATCGCACTCGATCACGGTGTCCCGCTCTTCCTGCAGCAGCTCGTCGAGACCCTTCGCCTCGAACAAACCACCCCTCATGTCGATACCGTCGAGACAACGCCGACGCCGGCTCATACGGAGATCGGTCGCGCCGCTGCCGTGCACGGCGGTGACTTACTCCGACTCGGATATACCATCGACCAGGTCGTGCACGATTATGGCGATGTGTGCCAATCCGTCACCCAGTTAGCCGGCGAACAGGACATGGAAATCTCTACAACTGAATTTCGCACGCTCAACCGTTGCCTCGACAATGCGATTGCCGACGCCGTCACGGCATTTGGATCTGCTCACCAGGTCTTAATCGATGACCAGGCGGAAACTTTGCAGCAACGCCTGCATTATTATTCGGTCGATCATCAACGTCTAGTCGATATCGCCCTCAAATCATTTTCCGCAATAAGGACAGGTCATGTAGGAGCGACTGGAGCGACCGGCACATTGCTGTTGCAGACCCTAGAGGAACTGCGCTCCCTCGCTGAGCGGACGTTGCCTGAGATCCGTCTGGCCTACCTCAGCAGTTCAGCTGCGCCCTCCTAACCGCGCATGCTTCATTCGACGCTTCATTCCTGCACGACAAGCAGCCGTCACGCCCTGCATCTCCTGCCTCACCTACTTCCGCGATAGACCAAACCGACAGGCCACGTTACAATGGCCGCGCTTTCTGCTCGCTTCGCAATAGATTTTGCGAATACATCCCACGGCAATCACCACGACCTATATCGTCACCGTTCTGTTGGACGTCAACGAGATGCAGGACGCGGACGACCGGGCGGAAAGCCGCAGCTACATCGTGAGTGATCGCGAGTCCAGGCAGGCCGTGATCATCGATGCCGTGATCGAGAACGTCGAGCGCGACGTTCGACTTATCCACGAGCTTGGGCTGACCCTCCGCTTTGCCGTCGAAACGCACATCCATGCCGATCACATCACCGGCGCTTCGGCCATCAAAGATCGAACCGGCGCGCAGATCGTGTACGGCGGCGGCGCCAAGAGCGAGGTCACCGGCGCGGATCTGTTCCTGTTCGAGGGCGAGGCGCTGCGGATCGGCCAGACGTCACTGACGGCGCTTGCAACCCCCGGTCATACGAACGGTTGCACGAGCTACGTGCTTCCCGGCGTCGTCTTCACGGGCGATGCGTTGTTCATCCGCGGCAACGGCCGGACCGATTTCCAGGGCGGCTCGCCGGAGAAACTGTTCGACTCCGTCCGGAAGAAACTGTTCGCGCTGCTGGACGACACGATCGTCTACCCCGGGCATGATTATCAGGGCCGGATCTCCTCCACGATCGGCGAGGAACAGCGATTCAACGAACGCCTCAACCTCTCGATCGACCAGGCGGCGTTCGTCGACATGATGAATCGAAGACACGTGCCGCGTCCCGCCAAAATGGATATCGCCATCCCCGCCAACATGAGAGCCGGCCGGACCACCTGATCACTCCTGCCCCCTTTCTTTCAGGCCGTCTCCACCATAAACCAATCTCTCATACTGAGCTGCATTGATCAGAGTAAGCATCGCTCATGCGCGTAGGATCGAATACCACGCGTGATCCGGTCACCACCGACGGATCGTGCCAAGTGAGATTACGTAGTGACCGTCATAAAAGAACCGAGGGACATTCGGTTGATAGATTTCCAATTACAACAGGGGGATGCCATGAACCAAATTCGCTATCTGGGGTTCGCGTTAGTGTTTGTCATGGGGTGCCAGGGGACGCCAACCGTGACGAGGACTGGGGATGTCAAAGACATCATCATTGGGGACACCCTCACATCCGGTGCAATTGCGGTCAATCCAGGCGATGAAATACGGTGGATCAACAAGAGGACCGCACCTGTGCGAGTCGTCTTTATCGACTCGGTGTCGGATAAGCAGTTGTCATGCAACAATAATTTCGGCGGGTGGATGACACCCAGCGGCACAGCCCAACTCACCACGAATCAATCTGCCAGCGTTTGTTTCCGGGATGCCGGCACGTTCCGGTATACCGTCAGGATGGAATCGGCTATGACGACCGGTGAGCTCAACGTTCCGGGAGTCATCACGGTTGGCGGACAGGGCGGCCAGGCCATGGGTCAAACCAGTGAGCAAAACCGTGGCCGAAGCAGTGGGCAGACCGGGGAGCAACCCAATGATCGAACCAGTGGGCAGGCCAGCGATCGCATCAGTGATCAAAAGCCAGGCCGCCCGAGCGATCAATCCAGCGACAAACCGACTAGCCCGACAAGCTCCACGTCGACCACGACCACCACGACGACAACAATGCCCCCTCAGTAAGTCCACCCGCCATCAAGACTTATTGAGGTATGCATCGAAAGAAACTGGATAAGCAGGGGGAGGACGAGAAAGAGGACGGGCTGGTTTCTCGCGGCTTCCTCGGCCTCCCCCCTCCGCATTGTCGATTCCAATCCCGGCGTCGCCGAAATCTTCGCTTGGGGTTGGAAACCCGTAATCTTCTGAATTCCCCGGCGCGTGGCCGTCCGGCGCCTTCCTCGCCATGCCCTCTCGCATCTTGACTCCCTCCCCTTGACAAACAATCGCACCAAACGTACGCTTTGTACGATTCGTACACTTCCAATGAGGTGATTCATGGCGCATCTTCCATCCAGTAAAGCACGCGAAGGGTTTGCAGACACCATCAACCGCGTCGCATTCGGCAAAGAGCGGGTGGTCTTGCGACGGCGCGGAAAGGAAGTGGCCGCCGTGGTTTCGATGGAGGATTTGCGATTACTGGAAGACTTGGAAGACCGCATCGACCTGATAGATGCGCGAGCCGCCTTAGCCGAGACGAAGAAGAAAGGCGCGAAGTCTCTGGAGGCCGTCATAAAGGAACTCGGTCTCTAGCCTTCCCCCATGGCCTACTCGATTCTCCTCGCCCCGCCTGCTGAGCGACAGCTCAAAGCGCTCGCCGAACCGGTTCAAAAACGGATCGTAAAGCGCCTCAAATCATTACGTGAGAATCCTCGCCCTCATGGCATCAAGAAACTCGCCGGCGAAGAGGACTTGTATCGCATTCGGGAAGGCGATTACCGCATCATCTATACGATTCAAGACAAACAACTGATCGTCCTCGTCGTGAAGATCGGCGACCGGAAAGCGATCTACCGATAACCTCCCCTCTCCCCCAGAATAAGGGAAGAAAAAACAGGGACATTCTGCATTCCCCGGCGCGGAGCGGAGCAATGGTTCACTCGGCATTTCTGGCACATCCGGATGAACACCACCGGCAAGGCACACCCATCACTCACCCTCACGCCCATTCATGGTCACCCAGGGCACGGGCATTCGTGAACTCGGTGCGTCACCGGCACGTTGCGGTCAGCCTCGCATGCCTTTCTCGAAGAACAATCCACGGTTGATGTCGCCGATGCTGAGCATCCCGACCAGCATGCCCTTCTCGACGACGGGAATGCGCCGGAAGTTCTTGAGCCCCATATAGGAGGCCGCTTCCAAAACAGGGTCGTGGGGCGCCACCGTCAGGGGATTCTGACTCATGATCTCTTCGACTTTCCTGCCAAGCGCCTCAGGATACCCCTCTTCCATTTCGACAAAATCCCGACTATGACACGTTGTCATGAATGTATTCGCCATAGTTAGGATACAACGGCAGCAGGACGTCGCGTAGCGTCACCATCCCGATAAGCCGGGCGTCTCCGTCTATCACGGGAATGGCCCCGCAATTGCGATTCATCATTTTTATGACAATCGATCGAACCGAATCCGTCTTTCTGGCAGTGACGATGCTGGTTGACATGACGTCATGGACTCGCATGACCACCTCCTTCTCGCAATGCAATGAGAAGTTCGGCTCTCGCCCTGCGTGCGTGCTCCGTCGACGCCGCAACGACCGGGACCGGTCGCCTGCCTTCAAAGACGGCTGGATCGATCAAGAAGGAAGCAGCACGGGCGACCTTGCAGGAAGTGAGGAGATCGCCCGTGTGTGGCGCTTAGGACGCCGACTGGCTTTCTTTTGTGCTGATCGGGAAGACCCGCTCAAGGATGGTTACAACGGCAGCTCGTCAGCGGAGAAGGGTGAGTTGAGTGGATATTCCTCACACCGGCCCGGACTCTCCACAATGGCTCATCGGTTTGTGTGATCCCTACGCGGGAAGGCGACAGCCGATGGAGAACCGGCTAGCGTGACTGACGAGAAGCCCGCCCGTCACTCGGCGGGCCCTGGTGGTCCGGCGGACTAAGGTTATCCATCTCCACCTCCTCCTGGCTTCGAAGTGATCTGAAGGATTGCGGACAGCCTCGCCTTGCGCCAGCCCCCTCTTCAGGAACGACTGCACGCGCAGTTTCATCCTTACTCCTCTTCAAGAAACCATGTCAACCGGAATTAGTTCATTTTTTTCAAATAGGCATCGGCATAACCCGTACCATCCATACACGAGCTCAGCACGAACTGATGACGCGACGAGAGCACGAACGTAGCTGGCTGAAGGGACACCCGCAGTCAGCAACCCTGCGGCCGTCCGGCGCCTTCCTCGCCTCACCCCCATTGCCTCCGGAGTGATCGGTACGCCTGCGATTTTGCAGTAAACTGAATCGTCCTACCTTTTGGCGTGTTCGTAGTGATTCGGCTGGTAGACGCGCTCATTTCAGGGGAACGTATAGAAGGAACGAATAGGATATTCACGGGCAGGAGCTATTCAAGGCAGGAAAGGACAAATACAACTGTCCCTATTTCTACAGCTTCACTTCTGCTGATTTGGCCGCATGTCGCTGGATATCGCGATCCGGAATGATGATATTCACGACCTCGCCGTCTTCATAGACGTCTGCAACATTGAGCGCTCCGCTCAATATCAGATCTCCAACTGCCTCTTCGCTGATATTCAGACGTTTCGCGGTAGCTGTGGGAGAGAAACCCCGTAGACCGGGATCCCGCTCAAGTGCTGCCATCCATTCTGAGGGCGAGTACCGTTTTCTCATGCAACGCAGTCTATATAAGGGTCCATACTATTTCAATCGACGACCGGCACGAAAAGACGGGCAAAGAACCATGTGTAGATTTTGGGGAGAAAAGAACGAGGATATTCTGAATTTCCCGGCGCGTGGCGTCCGGCGGCTTCTTCGCTTCTTCGCTTCTTCGCTTCTCCACCCCTCACCGCTTCTCACCCCAGACACCCGGAGACCAAGATGATCTGAAAAAGTAGAATGCCCCTGTTTCTTCGTTCAATCCATCCCGTCACGGAATCGGACTTGTCGCCCCCGGGTGATCCCGGCAGGACGCCGCCTCGCTAGCCTATTGTTTCGCCTCTATGATAGCCTTGCCGCCAGTGGCAGTTCCTCGAACCGGAGCGTTCGCGATGAGCCTGCTGCATGACAGACGTGAATTGCCGATCTCTGCGGGACTTTCTTTCCATCCTGGTTCCTCCACCACTCGCATTTGCCATTATCTGAGCACCCGCCGTGTTCTATATGCGGAGCGGCCTGGCATATTGCCCGGTCCAGCAAAGGGAGGGACATGATGAATATTGTCGAGCGTGTGAAGAACATTCTGCTCCAGCCGAAAACGGAATGGCCGGTGATTGATCCTGAACAGACCTCCACGCAGGCTCTTTACACCGGGTACATCATGCCGCTGGCCGCGATTGGACCGATCGCCATGCTGATCGGCCTGTCGGTGGTCGGTGTGCAGATGCCGTTCGCGGGCACGATACGGATGTCGTTCACCAGCCTCCTGTCACAAGTGGCGGTCAGCTATGTGCTCGGGCTGGCCGGCATCTACGTGCTCGCGCTGATTATCAATACGCTGGCGCCCACATTCGGCGGCACCAGCAATCTCATGCAGGCGTTGAAGGTGGCAGCCTACGGGGCGACGGCCGCCTGGGTCGGCGGGATCTTCCATCTCATTCCGGCGCTCGGCGTGTTGGGGCTTCTGGCGGCACTCTACACGCTATACCTACTGTATCTCGGCCTCCCTGTGCTGATGAAATCGCCACCTGAGCGATCCATGGGCTATACCATCTCGGTCGTGATCGCAGCGATCGTGCTCTTCATGGTGATCGGCGCTGTCAGCGCCGCGTTTGTGGGTGTTCCCATGGCCGTGACCCAAAGCAGGGAAGAACGAGAAACGACCAAACAACTCGAGCAGGTCGGCAAGAACCTCGAATCCTTCGCGAAGGGGCTTGAGAAGGCCGGACAGTCCGGTGAAAACACCAAGGCCGGGGACGCACCGGCAAACCTTGGCGACGCATTCCAGGCGGCAGGTAACGTGATGCAAGCCTTCAATCAGGCTGCGAGCGGAGGGAAACTCGTGGAGCCGGTCGATTTCCGACAGCTCAAGGCCTTGCTGCCGGAGGCGGTGGGCAACCTGCAGCGAGCCGAAGCCTCCGGCGAGAAATCGACCGCACTGGGGATGACGATCAGTAAAGCCGAAGCACGGTATACCGGCGAAGATCACCGGACCATCGACGTGATCATCTCGGACATCGGTAACGCGAGCGGGTTCGCAAGCCTGGCGCTCTATGCCTGGACGAACAACGACATTGATAAGGACTCCCCGACCGGTTACGAGAAAACGACGACGTTCCGGGGATACAAGGCGTACGAAAAGTACAACACCCGTGACCACAGTGGTGAATTGGGACTCCTGATCGAGAAGCGTTTCGTGGTGGAGGCCAAAGGAGCTGATGTGTCGATGGAGGAACTCAAGGGCGTGCTGGAAAAGCTTGATTTGAGCAAGTTAGCCGGCATGAAAGGCTAGCTGCGGCTCCTTTCCCTTCTCTTATGCAGAGTAGCGGGTGCAGAGGCATTGCACAGCCTCCGAAAGAAAAAGCGGGGCCAGGTCTTGCAGTCCAACATTTCCCGGCGTGTGGCGTTCGGCACCTTCCACAACTGCTTATCCGCTCCGCATTCACACTTGATGCACCCAGCGGTCGCGTAGCCGTACAGCCTCCCCCTTGTGCATCTGTTTTGATCAAGAAATGAGAGACCAAGTGAACGAGACTCGATCATGACGAACACATTGCGAACCTTGATAGATGGACGCGCCCGGCACACACGGAACGTCTCTCAGCTCCTCACCTTTATAACGGTGCTATTGACGGCTGTTGCACCTCCTCTTTGGGCCGCTCAATCACAATCTGCGTGCGATCTCATCACGAAGCAAGAGGTGGCTAAGGTCCTTAGCGCTGCGGTCAGCATCCAGGAGGATGCCTCGGGACCGGACCCCAACGGCGGCGACAATTGCGTATGGACTACGACAGACCGCCGCAATGTAATGGTTCGCGTCGTCGCTGTGCCGGATCAGAACTTCGTCATCTTTACATTCAAGTCCGAAGTGAGCAATGCGTTTAGTCACGGTAAACCCCCTGAAGTGCTCACGGGAATTGCCGACGAAGCAAAGTATCGCGCCGATGACGGCACCCTCACGGGAGGCGTGCTGGTCGGGCGGAAAGGCTCAGTCGTGTTCGTGGTGGAAGGGAGCACTACCCGCGAGCACTTGATCGCTCTTACCAAGATCCTCCTCTCTCACCTCTAGGGGTCGGGAGTCTTAGTTTGACAGCATCGCACCGAGAGAGAAAACGGAAACATTCTGAATTTCACGGCGCGTGGCGGGACAGCTCATCCCAACCCCCTTTCCTTCCTCCCTCATATTCATTCGTCTTCCAATGATTCCATCCTACTCATCGCTGGCCGCTGCGGTTATGCGAAAACTCCGACGGTCCAATTGAGATGAACCGGTCATAACGCCGAGCCTCCAAGAGTCTCCTGCCAATTTCTGTCGTTCCGCTGCTCAGGCAGGGACAGTTCCTTACCGTACCCAGTGCCATTTTTGGTCACACTGATGAATTTTCATGAGTATTGGCCGCACCCGCAAGCAGCTTGGCGGCATAACGATTGCGATACCGTAGGGAGCAGTGCCACCGAGTCCGTAACGCGTAGTACGGAGACTATTTAGATGGAGATGCGGTCGATCATACACCCGGGAATGAGTACGGCACGGATTGTTCTCGATCATAAACTCGTTGCTACTAGCTCTTTCTCTCTATCTCCAATACCGCCTCACCTGCCCATGCTGTGTCCGCACAAGGCGTGGCTCCTGGGATTGATACTGTTCTCAGGACTGTCAGGATGTGGGCCGGCTCAATCAGATTCCGAGCAGAACCTCGCATCCCGCGCCAGCCAGGTAGCACCGCCCGAGTCCCCGGCAACTTCGCCACACACTCCATCACCACTCAGTAACCACGCCACTATGGCGGCGATCGACGACCCTTCTCCTCTGCCGGACAAACTGGTTCTGCCTATCTGGATGGCACAGGCGCTTGATGCTCCGGATGTGTCGGTACGGCTGCGGGCCTTGGACAAATGGGCAACGCTGGGCGCCGATGCATCAATAGATCCCCTGGTAGTGGCACTCGATGATGACAACGACGATGTACGGAAAAAGGCGATGGAGCTGATCGAACAACACTGGGCGGTCGAGCCGCAGGCAGCGCCCGAGATAGAGAACAGGGGTACGGGCGCAGCTCTGCCGTAAGAGAGACGCGTTACATAGGATAACGCGTGGGTCCGGAGACAGTCAGTGGGTACCATTACCACATCACCAAGGAATCGTAACATGATGCGAAGCAAACGGAACAGATGGATGAGTGGGATCGGCGTGGCGGTCTTGGTCGGAAGCCTTTCCCTGATAAACTATGGCGGAAGCGTTGCCCCGGCGGCAGCCCACGACCATCAAAATCCCTTCAAGCACATCTTGGGGAAGCTGAATGAAATCCTCGCCAAGCTCAACACCGGTGGCAGCGGAGGCGGAGCAGGAAATCACACGCTACGGTGGGACACCAACAATCCCTCTGTGTCACGCTTTACGGTCTTGCCGGAATTTAACAATGCCGCGGTCAGGGACAACAACACCGGGCTGGTGTGGGAACAATCGCCGGCCACACTCCTTCCCGGCCCCACCTGGATCGACGCCCGTCTCCAATGCATCGAAAAGAATGTCGGAGGCTCGCGAGGCTGGCGGCTTCCATCGGTGGTTGAGTTGGCCAGTCTGATTGACCCGTCTCTGCCGCCGCCGTTTGTTCCAGCCGTGTTTACGGGCGTGCAGCTTTCTTCCTACTGGGCAGCGACGGCGAATGCGGTGGGGACTGGCAACGCGTGGACCGTGGGCTTCGATGAAGGTCATGCGGGATGGACCGGCAAGTCCAGTACTAGTTCAGTCTGGTGTGTGCGCGGCCCGATGCAGGAGTCTGTGTATTGAAAAATCGCTGACCGGAATAGCGAGGGACAGGGGCACACCCCCTGTCCCTCTCGATCCTCGCGCTCCCATCGCCTCCGGAGTGATGAATCCACCTCCGCCTTTGCAGTAAACTTATTCAAAACGGCACCTCAGTTTGAGCTCACATATGTCTGGTAGCCTTACAGCTCCCATCGATGAATCGTGACAACCTATAAACCTTTGGATCAAAAGCATCGATCGGCAATCATGCGACTTGTCTCAGTCGCGTGCGAAATGGCTGAATCAGATCACTCCTTGAAAGGGTTGCGATTCGACTAATCAAGTTTGCTGCATGGCGCTGGACTGCAGATGCTTTCGATTCCGAGAAGGCTGAGGTGAAGATAGATGCAATCAAGTTTAGCGTTGATCATATTCAGCACACGAGGGAAGCTTTAGGAGCAGCTGGTCGAGATGAAGGGCTCATACATGAGCATGTAGTTCCGCTTGGGAAGCTTGCGGAGCGAGCCCTAAAACTAGGATCTACCAGGCCTGATGCCTTGAGGAAGTTATTTGAGGATAATTGCAGAGCTGCGTTGATTACGCGCAAGCAGGATAAAATTTTTAACGACCATACGCTCCGCGATTCAATGCCCGACAGATGGGAATGGGGCGATGATCCACTCGCACGATATCACGCCTGCAATCTACATCTGCTTCCTCCGCGCATTGGGAAATAAGAAACTACTTTAAGAAGTAGGACACTCTCCCTTCTTCGCTAAAAAGCATGGACGGAAGGACAAAACAGGAACATTCTGAATTCCCCGGCGCGTGGCGGTCCCGCGCCTTCCTCGCCTCCCACCCATCACCGTTCTCCCACATCGCGATAGACCAATCTGTAATACCACAATGATAATGTCCGCTTTCACCACAGTAGAAATGTCCTCTTCGTTGCTAGACTGCCGGCTTTCAGACGGAGGGCTGGATGGTCGGAGAGGACAGGGTCATCATGAGTGTGAAGGAACTGAGACGAGTGCA